>NZ_JBBMMD010000009.1:0-88714 GCF_037844525.1 Tepidibacter sp. Z1-5
TGCAAATCAAAAATAAGAAATAAATTTTAAAAATCCAGTATACTAATTTTTCTAGTTAGTTATACTGGATTTTCTATTTCAAGACGGTAAATCTTTGACGGATACCATTAAATTTATAAAAAAATACTTCTATGTGCTCGATTTCTCATCAAAATCATTTAAACACATAGAAGTATTTTTTTATCATAAACAATTTTCTAATCATATATATTAACAAATAATTATTATTTTATTTAATTTTTCATTTAATATTGCTATTCTTTGTTTTATATATTTAAATTTTAATCAACTGTTAATGCAACTTCTTTAGAAGATATTATATTGTTAATAGTTGCATTTATAACATCAACACTTTCTTTTCTTTTTAAATACTTAATCATATTGTTAGTAGTTTCTTCATCCAATGTTTCTAACTTACTTACCATTTGCTTAATTGCTTCATCATAAAACTCATTTAAATTTAATTCTTCATTAATTATATCTAAATTAATCTTTTCAATTTTTTTATTATCATTTTTACTATTATTGATGTTTATTATTAAATTTCCTAAAATAGATGAAATATGATAGCTTCCATAAAGTATTAAATCTGTAGTTAATTGATCATCTATATCTTCAAAATTTGTATTTTTTTTCTTATTCTCTACATACATATATATTAAATGTGAAAACATAAGTTTAGCAAATGAATTACTATTAAATATATTATTATATTCTTTATCAAATACATCTTTTTTGCTACTTAATGCTCTATGAGGTTTTCTCAAAATTATTCCTAAATAAGATTGTCCTACTTTTTCATTTGTAATAATCTTTTTCTTATCTACATCTTTAAATTCATTTCTTTTTCTTTCAAAATAATAATTATATTTATTATTTATATATATTTGGATATTCAATTGTATTTCATCATTAGCTCTTAAATCTCTTAAATTTATAGGATTTTGATTATTAGTTGCTACAGTAATTTTATCAACAATTTTTTTATCATCAGATGCATAAATTTTAATTAGTACTTCTGTATCACTTACAAGTTTTCCATCTTTCATTGCTTTATATAAAGTAGTAGATGTTTGACATCCGTTTATAATTTGTACATTATCTATTTTTATTTTTGCCTCGTTAGGTATTTTATCTACAGAAAATGTATCACACATTATAGTGATTCCATTATTTAAAAACCAAAATAACCTACTTTCATCTTCATCTACACAGGTTTCATATATGCTTTTATTTACTTTTCCTCTCTGTTCCAAATACTTTCTTATATTTTTATCAAATAATATATCATTTTTATCTTCACTTATAAGTTTGGCTATTTCCGAAGCCTTAACAGTACATACAACACTTTTTAAATTATTCTTATATGTTTCTATGAGTGATGGTCTATTTGCATCATATAATATATTTAAGTTAGTATTTATTTTTTTATTTTTCATCTCAATTAATTTTAATTCTTCATTAATTTCTTCTACTCCTAATAACTGAAATTTGAAATTACCAAAACCAACTTGCTCATATTTTTTAACTATTTCTTTTAATTCCTGATCAAATTCACCTCTATAATCAATATCATTGGTATTACCTAAACAAGCATAATAAACTTCAATATGAACATTACTATATGAATATTCTTTTAAAACTGATCTTACTTCTTTTATTTTTGAAATAAATTTTTTATTTTTATTTAATTTCAATGCATCATTAGTTTTTTCAAAAATCCATTCTAAACCATTCTTCATATGTATTAAAGTGTTTGATTTAAATCCATTTTGATTTTTAACTTGAAATATTTTAATTATTGCTTCTTCATCATATTTATGAATTGATATAATATCAATCTGTTTGTCTTCACTTCCATCAACTACATCTGACGAACCTTTAATAATATCAGATATATCTGTATCACTATATTCAATATCATTATATATACTATAAATAAAATACATAAATCCTAAATCTTTATTCTCTATGCTATTATCTTCACAAAATTTGTCAAGTTTTAACTTAACCATTGTTCTTATTAATCCACCCACATTGTCACCTCATTTAAGATATTATGTCTAAATTATAACATTTTTATTATATTATGTAAATATTTGTTTTTTATCGTATTTTTCCTATATACTGTGTATATATTTCAGATCTTATAAATTGTTAAAGTTTCTAAATTTAATAGCAATTATTTAAATAGATTGTATTCTTATTTAAAAGTTTCATTATAATTTTACTGTTTATATTAGTATAGTTTTAATCAATAAATCTTAAATCTATTTTTAATAAAACAAACTTAAACTTTTTATTTGTACAATAAAATGACTACCTATATTTCAAGTTATAGATAGTCACCAATATTTATTGTTTGTTTAACTCCCAGAATGCCTTATCTCTAATATATATAGGTCTATTTTCCTTAGGTATCTTAACTAAACTTTCATGCTTAGCCAAGCTCTTAATCTTATTGTATATACTATCTTCTTCTGCCTTTGATTGAGTATTAAATATATATCTAGCATCCTTGTTACTTAAATCAGAAACATTGTGTATTACCCATGTTAATATATAGTTTTGATACTCATTTTCGGATGTAGCAAAATGACTTAAAAGCTGAGTAGATAAAATCGTACCTACCCCAAACATTCTACCTTCTTTTAATATCTTCTTAATAGATATAAAGTTCTTACTTAAGAAGTTATCAGCTTCATCAACAAGTATAGCTTTATTTAACTGTCTATATCCACGTTCTTGCTTACTCTCTCCTACAACTAACATCTGAGTATAGAATATATCTAAAGTTATTGCAACAACTAAGTTTTGTATAGCTTCATCATATCCACTTAAATTTATTACAGTCACACCTTCAACTATATCAAATAGATTTTTCGTTTGACTTGTATCTGGCTCAAATATTTCAAACTCATCTAAGTTCTTCATAGCTGCATATAAACTATCTTCTTTAACATCTTCATTATTCAAGTATATAGAGCAAACATCTCTTATAGTTGGAGCCGGATTTTCCCAAGTTCTCATATTAGCCTTGTTTATACCTTTATTGGCATAAGCTTCCATTATTAAATCTCTAAGTAAAGTTTCTTGTTTTATACCTAAATTAAATGCCTTAGATATAGTTTCTTTTAATGTATTTGCTGTATGAAGAGGTAATAATGGCTTTGGCTTATCTGGAAGTAATAATGCTAATGGGTTATATGGAAGATGGAAAATATCATAAACCTTAGCATCAGTAGCATTTACGAACTCTTCATCTATATAATCACCTTTATAGTCAAATATAAGCATTCCTATTGGCTTACCACCTACATTATGCTTTTGTTCTCTATATAATTGAGTTATAAGTGACTTTGTAAATTGAGTTTTTCCAGTACCCATGGTTCCTATTATACCTGTATTAGTATGCATAGTTTTTTCTGTATCTGTTGGATACCATATTAATGGCTGTTTGCTATTTATTTCTGTACCAAACATTATCTGAATTGGTCTAGTATTTATTTCCTCAGCAGCTTCTCTTATTATTTCTTCATTTATATCTTTAGAGTTTTCTCCATCTGTATAATCGACTTTTGTTTGTAGCTTTTTAGAAGCTTCTACTGCTACCTCTTTATATACTTGATCATTCGTTGATTTATATTTTCTTATTAACATTTTTTCTACATCAAAGTCACTTTCATTATTTATATATCTATTCTTCATTTCTTCTAGACTTCCAACTATATTGCTATACCCTTCTTGTTCTGCAAGTTCTAATATTGATATATCATCTCTCATAGCCAAGCCTGAATTAAAGTGAGCATCTTTTCTAAAAGATATTACAGATCCTCTTCCTATATACTCATCTAATTCATTGCTTATTTCATAATCGTCATTTATTAATTTAGTTCTAATGTCACCATTTATAATACTACTCCAATTTTGTTCTGGCCATATATTGTATAGATCCATCTTTTCAGCACTTACTATAGCTAGTTGCATCATAAAGTTTCTATATATCTTCTTAATAAACCTATTAGCATCCTCTTCATTTTCTATAAGGAATTCATCTAATAAGTTTCTAGTATGATTAGCTTGTATTATAGCCTTTGAAATTACACTTTCACTGTTTTCTCCTATTTTAACTTCAACTGGATAATAATGTATTTTTACATTTCCATCATTATTTTGTATACCTATTAATAATAAATCATCTGAGTATGATTCACTTTTTCCAGTAAGGTTCTTAACTGTAAACAAACCATCCTTTTGATTTAATCCAGCACCACCTGATACTCTTAATATCTCTTCTAAAGACACTGGTATCCATATTATATCTGGATGATATAAATAAGCTAAGCTTACTTTAATAGCAGACAATATACTTAGTTTTTCTCTAGGAAATTGAGACTTACTTGATATAAGTCTTAATAGCCAGTCACCATTTACTGCATTAAAATAGTTTATTACCATTGGCACGGTATTTTCATTGCTTTCTATTTTCTTACTTTTTAAAAATTCTTCTACTATAACTTGATATTGTTTAGATCTTCTTGTAACAGTTATAGCATCATATCCACTTGATGAAGTATATTGATCACTATAGTGTATTATAAGTAAATCTTTAGATTCAACATCATTTTTAAAGAAGTTTAAATCAACCTTTGGATCTATAAATGTTACCCAATGCGAAGCATTATATATTTTATTTAAAATGTCCTTATTTTTTTCGCCTACAGAACTTGTAACACTTAAACTCTCATTAAATGGATCTCCTGTTCCCACTGACTTTATTACTGAGTTCATCTTCATTGCAACTTTTAATACTTCATTTTTATCTTCTGGTATGAACTTAGATCCAAATCCTGTTCTATATGTATCCTTCAGATAGACAGATGGTACTCCAGATATTAATCCATCTAGTGATACACCTGTACTTATATCTTCCATAGAACTACTAGTTATATATACATCTTGGTCTATTTCATAGAAAGTTAAATGACTATATTCATACTTTTGTTCATTTTTATCTTTTTTATAGAAATGAACTTTTTCTCTAAACATGTTTATAATATCTTCTTCGCTATATTGTTCTGTTTTTATGTTTATACCAAAGTGATTCTTTATATCTTCTATAGACTCGTAGAAAGATATTTCTTCAAATGCATTAATTATATTTTTATCTCCATATATGTATATATCTATAGATATTAAATCATTTATATCTACATCCTTCTTATTTATAGCTTTTACGTAATAATCATATATCCCTATTAATACTTCTTTGCAATCTCCCAAATTTATTAATTTCATTTTTAATTTTGAGTCTTTATTGTACTTAAATAAGTATGCAAAATGATCTATAAATTCATCAATTTTTTCTCTTGTAAGTTTAGATACATAGTCTCTAGACCCTTTATACCTTGACATTTTATAATCAACATAATATGTCCACTCAGGAGAATGATTTTGATCTACTATTTTATATAAATTGCTTTCTTTATTATATAAATAAGGCATTAAGTATTTAGAATTTAGGTTTTTTAGTATATCTTCAACTATTTCTTCATCTTCTAATTTTTCATTTAGTAATAGTTGATAAGCAACATTCAATGGATGTAGCGGAGTTAGTATTATTTCTTTATCTCCATCTAGCTTTTCTATTTTACTTATTTTAGCAAGATTTCTTTGCTCTTTAGATAAAACTTCTTCGTTATTGATTTTATTTAATACCTCTATAAACTTATTTACATAAGCTTTAGATATACTTACTAAATCATCGTCATAGTAAGCTAAACTAGGTAGTAATTCATTAACTCTATAGAATTCTATTAGTCTATTGTAACTACTTTTTAATTCATCATCTATATCTAACTCTTGTTTTTCTAAAATATCTCCATTTAACTTATAATAAAGTCCACCTTCTTCTATTATAAGTTTTTCAAATTCTATATTCTGCTTAAAGTCTTCCTTAGCAAAATACTCTGTAGTCCCTTGAGCTATTTTATTATTATTTAAATACTTAAAGCTCTCTTTTTTTTCCCTCTTTAGCTTCCATACCCTAACACCAGTTGCAACAGTAGGTCTATCTTTTTCTTCTTCCTTAGCTAATGATATAACTGAACCACTGTAGTTTACATCTACTTTTACATAATCTGTATCATCCTCTATTTTTACATCAAATATTAAATCTACACTTTCATCTTCATTTACATTAGCAGTATCATTTAATTCTCTTATGTACTCTTGACTATTAGTAGACTTACCAGGATTTATAGTTATTTTGTCTTCATCACTATTTATAACTATAAACTTTTCCTTAGCTTTAGATGGTATAGTGTAATTTGTCTTTATACTTTGCAGAACATTTTCATTACACTCTACTACTGCTATTTTAAATGTATACTTTGCTTTATCATCGTTATATCTTACTTTAGTAAAATATGTTTCACCTTTATTAGGATGTAAAATCACTTCCACTTTCTTACCTGGTGCGTTGGCTACTACAGTTTTATCTGTTTTTATATATTCTTTTTTTATATATCCATCGAATTTAAATTCTAATTTTATATTATCTAATTTATTTTTATTAAATATTATTATATTCCTAGTCCTTTGACCAGCTTTTGAATTTCCTTGTGGTCTATCCCACAAGGATACATCATTTTTGTATACTATTTCTTCAAATTGTATTGGTTTTACTGTGTCATGTGCATCTTTTGATTGTTTTACTTCTTTATAATCTACACATTGCCAGCTTTTATCCTCTTTTAATTTACTTATACCTTTATTATCAAAGTATTTTTCTAATTCTATTTCTGGATTTCCATATTTATGTATTGAGTCTACATTTGCAAATATATTGGCATTTTCATTAAGCCTTTGTTTTATAACTTTAGTATCATTTATTTGTGATAAGTTAGAGTCGTAAAACAATCCAAAATCATTATATTCTTTTTTGTCTACATAACCTTTGTTTAATACCTTTAATATATCTGTATATTGGAAAATCGAAGTATTATCTTCAAACATATTGTTGTTCATTTTCTCTAAAACAAACTCTAATATATATTTATCTTCAGTATTTAACTTACTATATGTTAACTGATTTTTTATATCTTTCACTATAGATTTATTGTGAAATGGCATACCTTCTTTTTGGAAACTTTCTGTACCTTTTATAATACTGTCTAGCGTTGTATTATGTATAAATAGTATTGCAGTGTTTTTAAATCCTTCTTGTGTTTCATCTCCAACCATATTTCTTAGACGAATCAAAAAATCTGCCGTAATATTGTCTATAGTAGCTGAAACTATAACCTTTATTCCTTTTATATCTACGCTATATGTTTTATAAGTAACATTATCACTTATCTTATATGTAAATTCCTCACTACTATTTTCATTTTTTAGTGAATCATATAGACTTTTAACTTCTTCTTCTTTTTCAAATTGGATATTGAATTTATCTCCACTTTTTAATTCTCTATTATTAAAGTATTCTACAATCTTCTTTGATAAATAACTATAAAATTGATCTAACATATTGGGCATCACCACTATCACTCTTCTTCTCTATTAAATTTAATTTCTCAAATAACTCAACTATTTTACTTTGAGAATCTCTATCTAAATATAAACCTCTTTTTTTATACTCTTCAAATAAATCCTTAAGCTTTATTCTTTCTTTATCTTTTATACTTACCTTAGTTATAAATAGTAGGTATTCTTGGGTAATATTTAGGGTATATCCCAAAGACCCTCTTCTTCTTAAAAAGTTAATTTTGCAAAACTCTTCAAACCACTTCTTGTATGATTCATACGGTTTCTTTCTACTGCTACTTTTATTAAATTGATGATCTATTGTTTTAAATAATTCATATATAGTATTTTGTATATCATCATCATATTTTCTATCTACATTAAACTCATCCCATACTACATCTGTTATATTTTCTTTATATAAAAAAACTATTTGAGATATGTTGCTTTTAACTTCATATTTCTTATCTTCATCATAGCTACTTATAATTTCTTTTATATCATAGTAGTCATATGATATATCTTGTTCGTTACTATTTAATATCTCTAATGTATTAGCATGAGAGAATAAAGGTCTAAGAGTACTCTCTAACATTTTCCATCCCTTCAAGTAACTAGTACGAGACTTAGATGCTGTTTCCCAATCTAAATTAAAATATAGTTCCTCTTGTTCATATGGATTATAATCAAAAAACTTAGATAGCTTTAAAGATAACTGTGATACATAGAAGAAATAGTAGTATTTAAGAAGTTTTTCAAAATCTTTTATGAAAAATTCTGGGTTATCTAGCATAAAGCTAAGATCCTCTTTAAATATAGACGATACATTATAAACACAGTTTTTGTACTTCTGTTTTGATTTACTTTTATTTTCTTGAAGCTCTGGTAAATTTTCTAATAATAATAACTCCATTACGTTTTCTGGCCTATATTTAAAACACTCTACTATTTTATCTACTACATCATTATCCTTATCGTTTAATAAAACATCATATAAAAAATTAGCTAGTGACTTGTTATAGTCTCCTTTTTTTATATCTATATAGTTTAATAACAATGGATGGAAAGTATATATATTTCCCTTTTCATCGAAGAACAGTTCTTTTATTATACTTTTCAGTGCTATTTTGTCTTCAGGTTCTACATCTACATCTTTTATAATGTTATCAACATCATTTATATTAATATCATCATTCTTTATTTTCTTTTGATATATCCTTCTACAAAACTCTCCTATACAAACTTTAAATCCTTGAATAAACTCTTTATGTTTATTTTCATATTTAGTTGTATAAGGTAATATACCTATATTTTTACCTGTACTATGTTTTACGCTGTTCTTGTTTTCATTTTCTTTAGATAAACTAAAGTCACTTCTAAATTTATCTCTATTTATAACAAACTCCACTGATCTACACCCCATTTATACTTTCAAATTTATAAGATTCGAAGTTTTTATCGTAAACTAATTTGTACTTAGAAGATGTATTTCCACTTCTATCCTCTATAATTACTTCCTTAGATTGAGTTCCTAACTTTGTCATTTTATTTATAAACTCTACAAAATTTATATAGTTGTATTTATCCGTTTTATTAGGTCTATATCCATTTTTTATTGCCATAAGTAAACTATATAAGTTAAAGTCTATATCTATTTCATGGGATTTATTTTTTTCTTCATTTTTAAATCTAAGTATCAGATTAGAATTAAACTTATGTAATTCTTCTTCATCACATTTATTTAAATTAGATATATCTGCATCTATATTTAAGGTTTGACTTACTTTATATCTCATTTGATTTTTACCAATAAATATGTTTATATTTCCTTCTATACTTTCTCCATTCCATTTGTATATAGAAGACTTAACATCATCATAAACTCTCTTTAATTTTTTAGCTAATCCTTTATTCCAATTATATAAATCTTTCATATATTGATTGTATATATTGTCTTTTAAATTTATTTCATCATTATTAGGTATAAATAGATATAGTCTTATAAACATTTTTATAAGATTTTCTTTTAATATATCACTATCTCTTTTTAATTTACTTTTTACAAAAGCTTCTTCTAAAGCTTCTTTATTACCTATCGTATTTTCTAAATAATGCCCTTCATCTAGTTGTAGATACTCTCTAAAAATAACACTCATATCATCAGTTATATTTAACTTAATTATTAAACTATCTAATTCTTCATTTCTTATATGAACAGAATCTAATGTAGATACTGAACTTAGTATATTAGATAACTCACTGTGTTCAAATAAGTTACTTGTAAACATGTACTTTATAGTATCTATAAGCTCTAGACTGCTTATTTCTTTTTGTAACTCTTTTGTATTCATATTATCAAGGTTGTTGTTTACTATAAAGTCATATACGAAGTTCAGTAATGATCTAGTTGACACTATCATTTTGTGTTTAACTATAGCTTCTATAAGTAATGTACTTACCGTTGACTTTATATTATCTTTCATTAACATTTCATAGTTTAACTTTACAGGACATTTATATTTATTCTCACATGATAAACAATAGTTTTTATATGATTTATAAAATATGTTTTCCTTATGATCATTGGTTATTTTGTTTATTATATCTTCTATGTATTCAGATCTAGGTCCATCTTCTTTTAAGCTATACATATGGTAATCACTAAAATTTATAAACTGAAAATTAGAACTCTCATCAAATGAATTGTCAGTGATTGATGACTCTAATATACCTTTTTCTATTACATACTTTCTTAACTTTTTGAATCTATCTTTGTATTCAGAATCTATAAAATTATTAAGTGCTCCTAAATTTATAGCAAGTATAAACTTTTCATTACTGTTTTCTATATTTTCATCACTAAAAGCATCTAATACATCATTAAGTGTATCTATAGATGTTTTTTGTGGTTCAAAACTTTCCGTAGCATCATTATGTTTTTCGAAATTATTCATAAGATCTGAATTGTATTTCATAAAGTATGATATTAAATGAGATTTACCATCTCCAACTCCTCCACATACAAGTATAAGTTGTGATTTATTTGATTCATTAGTTTTTTGTAATAGATGAAAAAGTTCATCCTGAACCTTTCTTTTCACATGTATATATTCTTTAAAAGGACTAAAAGAATTTAAATTTTCAACAGCTTCTTTAGAAGACTCTTTTAATTTTTTCAGTTCTTCAACTAAACAGATTTTACTTTCCATACAACGTTCCCCTTCGATTTTTAAATTATTTTGCATAATTCTTCCTATCATATTCTAACACATTTTTACATATTATTCGAAATTGAATATTCTATAATTTAACTTTCTATAATATTCAGTGTTTTATTTAACTTTTATTTTTTAGAATTGAAGCTTGCTAATAGACTTAGATTCCTATTAAAACTTTCTATGGAAATGTTAGTGAATGCTTTTAGATATTTTGACTAATATAACTTAGGTTTTATCGTTTAATAATCCGTTGAGAAATTTATGTGTCTGACCGTAGGGAGTTCGTAAATTTTAGGATTATTAATAAGATAAAATCTTAGTTATATTCAAAATATCGTTGTATTCACGGTATTTTCATAGGAAGTTTTTGATAACCCACAGAACAAAAAGAACCTAGATTCTATTTTTACAAAATCCAAGTAACAATTTGAAAATAATGTTAACATTCTATATAATTGAATAAGAAAACTACAATAAGATTATTCTAATTAGAGGTGAATTTAGGAATGTTTAATACCTTAAGTTATATAGCGGAAAAACTTAATGCAGGAAAAGTTTTATGGGGAGTTGGTGCCTCTATATTATTAAATCATTATGGCCTTATAGATAAACCTAATGATATTGATATTTTGATAGATCTAAATGACATTGAAAAAGCAGATACAATACTTAAAAGTATTGGAGAAAAGAAAGTTTGTGAAAAGTCAGATACTTACTCTACTAAATACTTTTACGAATATGTTGTAAATGGCGTTGATATTGATGTTATGGCGGGATTGAGTATTAACCATAATGAAGGAATATATAGATACAGTTTTGATGATAACTCAATTTTACAAAATACAAAGATCAATGGTATAAATATACCTCTAACTTCTTTAGAAGATTGGTATGTTCTATATCAGGTAATTCCAAATAGAGAAAATAAGGTTAATATGATAGAAAACTATTTATTATCAAATGGAATAAAACAACCTAATTTATTAGAAAAAGCATTAAAAGGAAACTTACCAAATATAGTAAGAAATAATATTGAAAGATTGTTAATTAGATAATTTTCTTATAACTAAAAAAGGATTTATTATTATAAGAAATCCTTTTTTAATTAATTCAAATATTATATTTTCTTCTGAAATTTTATTATCAACTTAAATAAATCCCCATCTACAACGATATTCATACATCCATTTTGGATATCTACTAAGCTCTTAGCTATGTTAAGACCAAGACCTGAGCCTTGTATATTTCTTGATTTATCTCCTCTTGTGAATCTTTGTGTTATCTCAGACACATCAAAGTTCATTTCATAAGATGATATATTTTTAAATACTAATTCAACATTATTATCACTATCAATTATATCTATATATACCCTTGAGTTTTGCATTGAATATTTAAGTATATTTCCTATAATATTTTCAAATACTCTATAAGTTCTTCTTCCGTCTAGTTCACAAAAGACCTTGTACTCGGGCATATTTATTTTAAAATCTAATGTACTTGTATTAATTTTTTCATCCATTTCACCAAGAGTCTGTCTAAATAAAGATATTATATCAACTGTTTCTATATTCATTTCTATATTCCCACTACTCACCTTACTAGCTTCAAATAAATCTTCTATTAAGACTTTTAATCGCTTTGATTTAGTATCAAGTATATCTATATACTTATCTTTTTCCTCATCTGCTATATTCTCATCCTTTAACAGATCTACATAATTTATAATAGAAGTTAAAGGAGTTTTCAAATCATGAGACACATTAGTTATAAGTTCTGTCTTCATATTTTGACTTTTAGTTTCTTTGTCAACAGCCACTTTAAATCCAGTTTTTATATTATTTAAATTCTCGGCAATACTAGACAATATCCCTATATCAGCATCTATATTTACATTGAAGTTTCCATTAGCTAACTCACTACTTTGCTCATTGAGTTTCCTGATAGATTCTAAAAATTTCATTGTATACTTAAACATAAATACTGTATAGATAATAGCTATAATAACCCCTAGTCCTCCAAATAAAGCTATAATCCAAAGAACTATTAAATTAGCACCAAACAATATTATAGCTTTCTTATGATACGGTTTACTTGTATCTATCTTCCCAATGCATTTAGCTATATCTTTTATTTTATAATTCGATTTCAAAATTATTTTTCCAAAGATACTCTTGTTTATTAATCCTTCTTTAATTCCTTCATTATATATATGCTTTACATATACTATACTCAAATGTACAAGTAGATATAACATAAATGTCAATGGTATACCGATGATATAAAACTCAGGTTTTGCATATATAATAGCACTCATAATATCTAATACTGAGTTCTGATGATCGAAACCAATTGCCATTATACCCATGCTTATTCCAAAGAATATAAACCACATAAGTAATTTTATTTCTAAATAAGATTTATTAAACAATCTACAAATACCGATTTGGCTTTGTTTAGAGTATGGAACAATTCCAGCTCTTATAATTACCAATAAACTTCCTATTAAAAGTATCGTTATAAGCAATATAATGTAAGGAATCACATTATATTCATTGACCTTGCTTATTAATAAATCATTATTATCAATCAACTTTTTAGGAATAAAATACTTAAAATCTAAATTAGCGTAATTGATTTTATTTTCATTTTCCAAATTGTATTTAGAAACAAAAGTAGATAATTTAAATGCTTTGTTAGAAGAATATTTTGTAACTATATCTCCATTTTCGTCAGTTACTATATTTATATAAAACTGACTATTTTTGATATGATCTTGTACAGATTCATCATCTATGTTAGACATAGTAAATGTTTTATTATTGTCAGTTATATAATATTTAATATTTTCTACAGATTGATATCGTTCTCCATACCATCCTCTTTGTTCTCCCATTTTACTTGATATTAAATAATCAGTTAATTCTGCTAAGGTATACATAAACTCTTCACTTTTTATATATTCTTGTACGTAATTTTTAGAACCAATCATTTTATTTTTTATAGGTGTATATATTCCAACTGAAATAATAGACAATATTAATATAACTATAATAGTACTAAGTGTTGATTGTTTAAATTTATTGTTTTTCAAATTTGTATCCAATTCCCCACACCACCTTCAAATATTTTGGATTCTTAGGATCTATTTCTATTTTTTCTCTAATTCTTCTTATATGGACAGTCACTGTATCAGCATTGTATGCAGGTTCGTCCCATACTTTTTCATATATTTCCTGTATTGAGAATACCTTATTTGCATTACTCATAAGCAAGTGAAGTATCTTGTATTCAAGTGGTGTTGTCTTTATAGCTTCACCATCTACAGATACTTCTTTGCTATCATCATTTAACTCGATACTTCCTATTGTTATAACATTTTTCTTTTCAGTAACTTTGCTAGAATAACTCATATACCTTCTTATATTCGAATTAACTCTAGCTATTAATTCAAGAGGATTAAACGGTTTTGTTACATAATCATCTGCTCCTATGTTAAGTCCCAGTATCTTATCCATATCCTCAGATTTTGCAGATAACATTATGATGGGAACTGTGCTTTTTTGCCTTATTCTCATAGTTGCATCAGCACCATCAAGTATAGGCATCATAATGTCCATAATTATTAGGTGTATTTCTTCTTTATCAAATATTTCTAAAGCTTCCTTCCCATTATACCCCTTAAATACTTTATAATTTTGATTAGTTAAGTAAATCTCTATAGCATCTGTTATTTCTCTCTCATCATCGACAACAAGTATATTATACATTTGTTTCCCCCTATATTTTTAAGATATCTTATAAAAACATAATAACATATAGTTTCTAAGATTTTACTATTATAATTCTTACAAATTTCTTAAGATATAATAAAAAAACAGGAACCCGACTAAAATATCAGTTTCCTGTTTTCTATTACATTAATATTCCTGCTATAGAAGCCATTAAAAAAGCTACTTTAGTTTAAATCAAAAATATATTTTATTTCTTCTTCAGTTAATTTTGAAATTATAGTTTCTCCAGGCTTAATTATAGAATCAATTAATTTCTTTTTCTTTTCCTTAAGTTCATAAATTTTTTCTTCAATTGTATCTTTAGTTATTAGCTTCATAACATGAACAGAGTTCTTTTGCCCAATTCTATAAGCTCTATCAGATGCTTGATCTTCAACGGCAGGATTCCACCAAGGATCAAAATGAATAACTGTATCCGCTCCTGTTAGATTAAGACCTGTTCCTCCAGCTTTTAATGAAATAAGAAATACTTTTCCTTCCCCTTCATTAAATTTCTTAACTAAGCTTCCTCTTTCTTTCATATTAGTTGAACCATCAAGATATTTATAATCAATACTATTTTCATCTAACATATTCTTTATTATATTTAACATAGATGTAAATTGAGAAAATATTAAAATTCTATGTCCACTATATATATTTTCTTTTACAAGCTCTTCCAATAATAAAAGTTTCCCACTATCCCCTTCATAATTTTCAATAAACATTGACGGATGTGCACAAATTTGTCTTAGTCTTGTTATTCCTGAAAGTATCTTAATATGACTTTTTCCAATACCTTTTGTATTTATTTCTTCTTCAATTTCTCCTTTTATTTTATTTAAATATGCTAAATAGATTTTCTTTTGATCATCTGTAAGCTGAGAAATGATTTTACTTTCAATCTTATCTGGAAGTTCATTTAAAACCTCCTTCTTCAACCTTCTTAATATAAATGGTTTTATATATCTTCTTAATTCTTTTAAAGCTTTTTTATCCTGCTCCTTAACTATTGGTCTTTCAAATATTTTAGTAAATTTAGTATGAGATAATAGTAATCCTGGCATTATAAAATCAAAAATTGACCAAAGCTCAATTAACGAATTTTCAATCGGTGTTCCTGTAAGAGCAAAATAACTTTGAGCTTGTATTTCTTTAACACTTTTTGCATTTTGGGATGAAGGATTTTTTATATACTGCGCTTCATCTAATATACAAAATCTAAAAAATAAATCCTTATATAAATCTATATCTCTCCTAATAAGGGGATAAGACGTAATCACAACATCATATCCCTCTATATTATTTATTAATTTTTTTCTTTCTTCTTTACTTCCTGATATAATAACAGTTTTTAAATTCGGAGTAAATTTTTCAATTTCAGATAACCAATTATACACAAGTGATGTTGGAGCAATTATTAATGAAGGACTACTTCCATTTTCAATTTTTTCAGAAAGTAAAAATGTTAAAACTTGAATTGTTTTTCCAAGCCCCATATCATCAGCTAAAATTCCTCCAAATCCATATCTATATAAAGTTTTTAACCATTTAAAACCAAATTTCTGATATTCTCTTAAAATATTATTCATATTTTCTGGAATATTATATTCAATGTCCTCAGGCTCTCTTATATTTTGAACTAATTCTTTAAATTGAAGATTTCTTTTTATAGATTTCATATTAGATTCTTTTAAATATTCATCAATATATAAAGCTTTGAATTTAGGAATGTTTATATCTTCTTTTCCTAAATCCTTTAAATCTAAGTATTCAACTAATCTTCCTAAATTATTCAATTCATCAGTATCAAGAGGTAAAAAGGAACCATTTTTCAATTTATAATATTTTTTCTTTTCCTTAATTAAATTAAATATATTATTTAACTCCGACTTAGTTATTCCTTCTATTTCAAATTTAAATTCCAATAAATTATTTTCAGTTTTTAACTTCACTCCTCCTGAAAATGAAGAAGCTTCATTTATTTTTATAGTTTTAAAACTTTCCGAATAATATATTTGAGCTCTATCTTTTATTAAATAAATCTTATTATATATAAAATCAAATATCTTATCATCATCATCTAAATATATATATTTATTACTTACTTTAAATTCTAAATCTTCAAAATGAGAAAGTATTTCAGTTTCTTTTTCTATATCCCTTAAAATTATCCTATCATCTTTTCGATTATCTTCACTTTCAATTTTAAAAGGATCTATTGTAATATCTCCATATACAAACTTTACATTAGCACTAATGCCTTCTTCTATTTTATTTAAATATATATTTGATTTTAACCCAGGATTGTATATACTGTCCTCTACCATCTCATTAACTTTAACATTTCCTATATTTTTAATTGTAGGATAAACATGTGAAATAAATCTTTCATTATATTTTTTAGGAATCTTAATAACATTTTTATTTTTAGTACCTAACATATCATAAAATGGCTTTATATTTTTCCTTTGATATTCTGATATTCTATGAATTTTATCATTAAAAAAAATATATTCTCTATCCTTTACAAGAGGTATTATATTATTTTCTGTGTTTATTTCTAATTTTAAATCACTCTTTTCTTTCGTTAATAAAAAGTTTATATTTAAGTCTTGGTTAACTATTTTCATATTATTATATTTCACATCATTAATATTAGCATTAAATGGTACTTGATTAACTATTTCAAAAAATTTCTTAATTATACTTTGCGGAAGATATACTTTTTTTCCTTTAAAAAGACTTGTATTATTAAAAGAAAATGATATTTCATCTAATGCTTTTTCTGTATCATAAATTTCCCTTAATAAATCTATAATAAGCTTATCTTCATCCTTAAAATAGTGTATATTCGGATCAAAAGTAAAGTTTTTACCAAAATTCAGTGTTTCTTCATTTATAATAGATTCTATAAATTGTTTTATATTTTTGACCACATATAATCTTTTATCTCCTACTTTCAAACTCAAATAAGTATCATTTAAGAATCCATGTTTTCCATGGATAAATTCATAATCTATCTCAAGATTTAGTAAAACCTTGTTATAACTCTCTTTATAAGTAAAAAAATCTAATACATCCTGTGTTATATATTCTTCTTTTAGATTTCTAAATTTATTTTTATTATTCATTTTTCACCTCTATTTCATTAAACTTTCTAAGTTTACTTTTTGATACATATAAGTATTCAATATTTTATTATATCATAACAAAAAAACAGGAAACCGACTAAAATGTCAGTTTCCTGTTTTGTATTATATTAGTATACCTGCTATAGAAGCTGTTAGAAAGGCTGCTACAGTTCCACCTACTAAAGCTTTTATTCCTAATTGAGCAACTTCACCTCTTCTTTTAGGGGCTAAACCTCCTATGCCTCCTAATAGAACTGCTATAGATGAGAAATTAGCAAATCCACAAAGTGCATAAGTTAATATAGTTATAGTTCTAGGTTGAAGTGCTCCACTTTTTATATATTCTCCTAGTTGTGCATAAGCAACAAACTCATTTATTACTGTCTTTTGTCCTAATAATGAACCTGCAGTAACAATATCTTGAGCAGGAATTCCCATTATATATGCAAGTGGTGCAAATAAGTAACCTAATATAACTTCTAGCCTTAATCCTTGTATTCCTATTAAATTTCCTATTCCTTCAATACCTGCGTTTAACATGCTAATCAAAGCGATGAAAGCAAGTAGCATACCAGCAATATTAAGTGCTAATTGAAGTCCTTCTGATGCTCCTCTTGCTGCTGCATCTATTATATTTGCATCTATTTTTTCTACTTCAACATCAACCTTCCCCTTTGTAACCGGTTCCTCAGTTTCCGGAACTATAATTTTAGAAGCTACTAATGCAGCAGGTGCTGACATTATTGATGCTGCTATTAAGTGTCCAGCATCTACTCCCATGCCTATATATCCAGCCATGACACTACCAGCTACCGTAGCCATTCCACCTACCATTACAGCACTTAACTCTGATCTTGTCATTTTTTCTATATATGGCTTTATAACTAAAGGAGCTTCTGTTTGACTTACAAATATATTTGCAGCTGCTGATACAGATTCTGCACCTGAAGTACCTAAAACCTTAGCCATAAATCCTGCTATATATTTGATTATGAACTGCATAACTCCTACATGATATAATACAGCCATTAAAGCTGAGAAAAATATTAATGTTGGAAGTACTTGAAATGCAAATATAAATCCAAAATTATCTATATCTCCAACTAATCCGCCAAATAAAAACACAGCTCCATCTTTAGAAAAACCTAAAATAGTTGTTGCAAAGTTTGATAAATATTCAAATGCAGTTTTTCCTATACTAGTTTTTAAAATTATGAATGCAAATACAAGCTGAATAAATAATCCTATAAATACCAATTTTAAATCTACCTTTTTCTTATTTTCAGATATTAAATAACATATACCTAAAAGAACAAATATCCCTATTAAACTTATAAACTTCTCCATGTCTAACCTCCTCAGTAGTTTGTAAATATAAATCGAAATTTAATCATAATAATTCGTTTTTGTTATTAAAAATTTATAATTCCATAGTAAAGGCCCTTACAATTATCTATAAATTTATATATAAAAAAACCTTCCCAAATAGGAAGGTATTATCATACACACAGTTATGCTTACAAATATAGTTACTATATTTGTAAAATCTATGTATTAAAAACCTTCCTAATCTCTCTGGACTAGAATTAAAGATTTATTTTCTCTTGAGGAATTATATATCATTTCCAAAGAAAATGTCAATATACATTTTGATTTTAATTATTATTTTATTTATTTTTCTTCAATGATAACGTTTACCTTTTGATTTGTATCAATTTTCGCTTTACCATCCCACTACTAATTTCTACCTCTTCAAGCTCTCCACAGTATCTTAAAGACAGTTTTCCTTCTTTGAAAATCTGACCTATCTTTGACGAGTATAAAGCTTTTTCAATATCTCTTTTATTTACTAGCTTATTTTGATTTAATGATTTTGCATATATTTTTAATGTATCCTTTTCTGTTATAAAAGCTTTGTAATCAATAAGATCTTCTATATTAAACATAGCTTCATCTAGTTGTTCTATACTTATAGCTAAGTCCCTAATCTTTATTTTATCCTCTATTCTTCCTGTTACATAATCCATTCTTCGAAGAATATCACTACATTTACAAGGTTCATTTATAAACCTTGTATAATCTCCAGTTCTATACCTTATAATGGGCATACCTTCTCTTGTAAGAGTTGTAAATACAACTTCTCCCTTTTCTCCTAATGGCATAACTTTACCAGATACGGGATTTATAATTTCAAAATAAAAATCAGCTTCTCTCATGTGATAACCACAACAGTGTTCACATTCAACACCTCCGCCAAATCCCATCTCAGTCATTCCATAATGAGTAAATACTTTACAGTTAAAAGCCTTGCTTGTAACTTCTTTAATAGTATTTGGAACATAATCTGCACTTAGCAATATGCTTTTTAAGCTTATATTATCATACTGTTTATTATCCATCTTAACTTTAGCAACGTTTAAAACTTGTATTGGAATTCCTACAATACAGTCAATTTTTTTATTTTTCATTAATTCTAATACCTTAAATGAATCATTAACAGGTCCTAAAACTATTCCCTCACAGCCTAATCTTTCAAGTGCTTTTTTAAGTAAATCACCTATACTACCATAACTTTGTCCAGGCATTAAAATCAGTACACAATCCCCTTTTGAAACAAGATACTTCATTCCATTATAGAAAAAATCTATAGTCTTTTCTAAATCATTTTCCGTAAAAAAAACTCGTTTTTGCTTACCCGTAGTGCCTGACGTTTTTAAAGTAACTATTCTAGAAATCATATATTGAGGTACACATAAAAAATCTTGTGATCTACTTCTTAGATCTTCAGGTAAAGTAAATGGAATTTTTGAAAAATCTTCAAAATTATTTATTTCATATGGATTTATATCCTTTAGTAGTCTCTTATAAAATAGGCTATTTTTCTTTGCATAATCCATGGCCCTTCTTACCCTATCTAGCTGATATTTTTTCAAATCCTCTAATGTCATATTTTTATTAACGTTTTCACCAAAAATACATTTTTCTATCCATTTTTCATATACAGTATTTTTCATTATCTACGCTCCACAATTTTCTTTAGGTTTATTCCTTTAACTTTTAAATCCTCATCAACTCTCAATACATTAATGCATCCATAATCCTGCTTTATATTAAAGATATGCTTTATATCTATATCTAAAACATATGTAAGTAAGGTTCTAAAAAATCCAGCATGTCCTAGTATAGCAACATTCCCTGTTGTTTTAGCTATTATATCTTTTATAGTTGATACTGCTCTTGTTTGACACTCTCTAAAAGATTCACCATCAGGAACAATAAAATCAGCTATATTATCTATTCTCTTTTCAAACATTTCAGGATATGTAATTTTTACATGCTTAAACGTTAATCCATCCCAGATACCCATATTAATTTCTCTAAGCTCTCTCATATAATCTATTTGGGTATCTTCAAACAATATGTTTGCACTCTGCTTTGCTCTTAATAAATTACTACAAAACACATGATTAATAGGAATATTTAAAAAAATGTCTTTAAGTCTCTTCATTGTTTCAATTCCTTCATTTGAAAGAGAACAATCAGTGTGACCTACATATCTTTTTTCTCCACTAAGCTCTGTTTGACCATGTCTTATAAGGTATATTAGCCTTTGGTTTGAAGATCTTCTATTTGGCATCCTATAATCTCCTCAATCATATTTTTTATTTTTTTTGCAGTGTCAAATCTTTTGTTTATATTATCAATAGCATCTTCACAATCTTTGTATCTATTAATTAAAGATATATGTCTTTCATTTATATCAACCACTTGAGTTTCCTTTATTAACTTATCACAAACATATATAATTTCTCTCTCTCCTATTTTTGTTATATCAGATATATCCATATGAGATTTTATTACTTCATAAAGACAAGGATAGCCTAATTTACTTATAGTAATAGCGCCTTGTTTAGCATGTTGTTTTTCACCCTTTTTAATATCATGTAATAGAGCACCTGTATATGTAAGATTTATATTTATATTGCACCCATTTTCATTAAGTTTTAACCCTATTACTCTGGCAAGTTGAGCTACAGATTCCATATGAAGCTTAGTTTTTTCATCAACATTACAAATTCTCATAATTTCTTTGCATTCAATCTCATCAGGATATGGAAAGTATGAAATATAATCTAATATGGCTTTATAATCTTTTTTATTATCCATATCAAGCAAAATACCTCTATCTGCAACCTGAACAGTTTTACTATTATCTTTATAAAAAGATAATATATGCTTTA
This sequence comes from Tepidibacter sp. Z1-5, assembly GCF_037844525.1. Lineage (NCBI taxonomy): Bacteria > Bacillati > Bacillota > Clostridia > Peptostreptococcales > Peptostreptococcaceae > Tepidibacter > Tepidibacter sp. Z1-5. Next base: position 21,894 of record NZ_JBBMMD010000009.1, read on the forward strand.
ATCCTCCTGATCCATTATAGTCTAGTATCTTTTTAGAAATAGAAGTTGAAATAAGAGGAGGGTGTCCTTTTATATTAGAAAAGGCAGGATGAATCACAGTATAGTTTCCTTGTCCATATTCATCAATAATAGTTTTTAATGTAGATACCTTTATACAAGGAATATCTACTGGAAGTACAAAAAAAGCATCTATATCCTCTGGTAATTGTGATAGCCCTGTTTTTACTGATTCTAACATTCCCTTATCAAAATATTTATTATGTACTACCTCAACATCAACAATATTTTCTATCAAATCATGGTTATGACCTGATACAACATATATATTGTTAATATTAGATTTCTTAAAAGTATTTATAACTTTCTTTATAGCAATTTGTCCATGCAAGTCCATAACAGGCTTAAATTCTCCCATACGTGAAGAATATCCCGCAGATAATATTATGGCTGCATATTTTTTCATTTAATTAAGTCTCCTCTAACTTTTATAAGCTCTGCTGCAATGCTTATAGCAATTTCTTCCGGAGTTCCTGCATTTATTTCAAGTCCTATTGGATTGTATACCTTATTAAAATTTAAATCATCTTTTACTATCATTCTAGCACCAGCAGTTCTTGGAGCAGATCCTTTACTATTATAAAGAGTTGCAAGTACAAAGCTTTCCCCCTTGTTCAACAATTCATATCCCTCATTATATAATTCCTTCATTTATTAATCCCCCTATAAAGACTCTTGCCATCTTTATTTGTTAAATTGTATGCACAAAACGGTATGAGATTTCCCTCTTTTGACACAACATGTATACAACAATCTCTAAGTCTTTGGATATCAAGATTCCATGCATCTTGAAAAGCCATTGCTGATATTGAAAAGAAATTTTCTCTAACTTTTCTAGCTAGTTCATCAAATGATTTATACTTTCCATCGTTGTTTGATTCAGTTTTATTTATGGTCCAATTTCTTTTAACAAAATCCTTAGCCTTTCTTGAGCCTTCCTCTCCCTTTTCTTCTTTACATCCACATCCGCTACCACTTACAGGTATTAATTTATTATCTACTTCAATATAATTTGAATGAAAAGAACAAAATGCATTTTCACATCCCGGAGGATTGAAATCCTTAATATTTATTAATCCATCACTTTGTTTGCATAATTTGTTCATAACCTCTGGTAGCGTAATTCTGTCTTTATCCTTTGGCGTATTTGGGATTCTTCCAAAATAACTTACAGGCTGAAAGTGAACTCCTCTTACATAGGGAATATTTTCTATTCCGTATTTAACAATTTCATAGAGATTGTAATCGTTAACACCTGGAACTACAGTGCATACGAGTATAACTCCTATATCCATCTTTTTAAGATTTTCAACTGCAGCCATTTTATATTTTAAAAGTTTTTTCCCTCTTAATGTTGAATAAATATTATCGTCCATACCATCAAATTGTAAGAATACAGAATTCAAACCTGCTTTTTTAAGTTTTTTTACATATTCTAAATCCTTAAGCTTTAACCCATTAGTATTAAGCTGTATAAAGCTAAACCCCATATCATGTCCTAACTTTATAATTTCGTCAAGATCATCCCTTAAAGTTGGTTCTCCACCTGATAATTGTATATTACAATTTCCCGATGCCTTCATAACCCTTTGGTAGTAATATTTTATAGTTTCTATATCTGGCTCACTGTTTTTTCCTGAGTTAGCAAAACAAAATTTACAATTTAAATTACATTTTTGTGTAACCTCAATAAGTGCAGTACAAGTATGTTGTCTATGATTACTACAAAGCCCACAGTCATGTGGGCATCCCTCAGATGTTTCAGTAAAAGGACTTTCAGGATATGCAGCAGTCTTACTTCTTTTCCAAGAATTATAGGTAGGTGATTCTCTCCAAATGATGGTTTCAAATTTTCCATGTTCCCTACATTTTTTTTCAATATATATATCTTTATTTTTCTTAATTTTATATGCCTTTAATGTTTTAAAACATATAGGACATATACTTTTAGTAACCCCTATAATCTCTCCCATTTTTAATCTCCTATATATCCGTATTCTTTAAGTATACTCTTCACTTTTTTATAGGACTGTGTCATTAAATTCCCGCATTTTACAGGATATTTATTGTTATATGTTATCTCTTCAAGATTATCCATTTGTATTATTTCTTCACAATCACAGCTTCCATATTCATTTTCAAACCACTCTATATATTCAATAATCATCTTGTTTAAATTTTCATCTTTTACATCAGTTGAATCTGACTTACCCGCATAAAAACCAAAAATACAAGCTCCTCCCGATATTACTCCACAAATTTTTCCGCTTCCACCTATTCCACCGCAAAGTCCTGTCATAGATTTTACAAGTTCCTTATTTTCACACCCTCTTTTTTTAAGCTCCATCATAATAAGTATCTGGCTACAGCAAAATCCTTGGGAAGCTAGTCTGAACATATCAAATGCATCTTCCATTTTTTAATCCCCCTTTTTTGCAATCATAAAAAAATATCCTGGTTTACACAAAGATAATTTAGTTTTAAAATCCGAACAATTTTCACATGTAGTAATATTCCAAAATTTATCCATAGAGTCATATTTAAATATTATATCTACCATTAGCTGCTTTAAAAGTGATGTCCAATCTTCTAAAATTATTACTTCAAATCCTTTATTTTCAGTTTCTATTAAAAGGTTTTCAATATCTATTAGACCTCTTAAACAGGTTTGAATATCACTATTTTTTAATTCATCAATATAATCAGGTTCTTTTGCAAATACATCAGAAATAATTACAAATCCGCCAGGCTTTAAAACTCTGTGTATTTCTTGTAATGTATCTTCATATTTTTTCATAAGAGAAAGAGTGCATTCAGCAAATACAGCATCAAAGTATTTATTATCATATGGTATACTCTCTCCAACGCCCTCTATAATAGGTAAATTCTTAAGTTCTCTTCCACGATTAATAAGCTTGTGAGATGGGTCTATTCCAAAGGCATCTATTTCAAACTCACTTCTAAGAAAATCTACCGTAGCTCCCATTCCGCATCCGACATCTAATACCTTTTGATTTTTTAAAATATCGCACAATAATACTGCTCTATTAGTTAATAAAAAACCTCCAGGTCTTAATGTATTACCTGTAACACATCTTATATCATCACTTTCATACACCTTATTCTTTTTCATTTATCCTCTAGTCCTTTTTCAACCTCAAGCATTTTGCCAATTGCTAAATCTTCAGGAACTAATACATTTTTACAGACGGGGCATTTTGATAATTCAACTTCAAAATTACCAGACAGATAAATTGCTTTAACACTACCTTCCTCAACATGACAATTACATTTTTGACAAATCCACTCTTCATCATAGTTTTCTTTGTTTACATCCATCTCTACTCCCCCTGTACGTCCATTCTATGAGTATATGCTTTTATGATTTTATAATCATCACAAATTTTTTCATACTCAACCCAATATGTTACATTCACAATTCTTCTAAATGCTAGATAATGGTTAGTTTTTGGATTTAAAAATATATTTTTATTTTCTTGTGCCATACCTATTACTTTTTTAATATCGCCTTCTAGTATTAATCTATCCTCCATAACATCTTTAACATTTTGATTTATTATAAGGTTTATATCCCCGTACTCTTCCTGTAAATCTATTTTTTCACCCCACATATTTAATATAGACATTTTAAGTTTCAATCTATTATCACGTCTTTGAGAAAGTGTTGGCCCCTTTTTACTTGATAATTCATCTATATTTTCTCCAAATATAAGATCTAAGATATGAAGAGTATTCTTTCCTCTTGATACAAAAAGATCTCTACACATCGCACAATATGCAAGATAAACCCCTTCATTCTCCTCAATACGTTTATCTGTTGCATAGTTGCTAAATTCTTTATTTGCAAAATATGAAAGTCCACCATAACCGCAGCATTGTGTATTTTTTTTCGTATACTTTGGCTCAATAACTCCATGTCCAAGCTTTGATAGGATTTCTCTTACACTTTCATGAATATTGGGATAGTCTCTTGCTGTACATGAATCATGCATCACTAGATTTTTTGTTTGATGATTTTTTATCTCATCATTTACTCCCTTTTCATTAAAAACTTCCCATAGTGTAACTAATTCTATATGTGGAAGATATTTTTTAAATATGTAATAACACGTTGAACATGCAACTATAATTGTAGGCTTACCCGTTGATTCCCATGATTTTGAAATATTTTTTATTGATTCTTCAAATAAATCTTCTCTTCCTGCCCATTCTCCAGGTGCTCCACAGCAACCAAGGTATAATCCTACACCACCATCAAGATTTTGTATTAAATAGTCATATGATTTTTGTACATATTGTGGATATGATCCACAAAGCTGGCATCCTGGAAAAAATAAAAACTTACTTTCATTCATGTTTGGTTGCTGCTTTAAAAGAGTAAAATAATCACTATTGTTAAATTCCATGTCCTTTAAAGCAAAATCATGGGCTGATAATGGCATTTTTTCTTTTTGAACCATGCTTTTTCTTGTTTCTCTTATTATTTCACTCATATCAATATTGCTTGGACACTCAGTTTTACATAATCCACATAGCATACAAGAATTTATAGTCTTATTAGCGTAACGATCTCCAAGTATAACTCTTTCATTTTGATTAATCTTTCTTATATATGCCTTTGGATCTATTTTTTCATATTGAAGGTGCGAACATGCCTTGTAGCATTTATGACACTCACACGATATACATCTTTTTGCTTCTAAAATAGCATCATCCTTTGTATTTATTACTACTTGTTTATAATCATTAATATCTTTTGTATCAACCTTTAATTTTGTCTTATATGAGCCTTCCTTATCTCTAAAGGCTACAAGAGATTTTTTATTAATATATCTATCAATAGAAATAGCTGCTCTTCTTCCTGTTGAAACAGATAAAATTATAGATTCATTCCCTGTTACAATTCTCCCTCCACAAAATACTCCTTCAGTTTGAGTTTGAAAGGTTATATTATCTACATCAAGTTTTTCTTTCCAAATGCCCGTTCCTATGTATATAGCTTCATAATCAGATTTTAATTTATCTATATCAACGCTTGATATAGTACTTCCTTTTTTGATTTGTATTCCTGATTTTTGAATATTATCAATTTCTTCTTTAATAACATTACTTGGTATTATATCTTCATCTTTTTCTCTTAATCTCCCACCTAATGTATTATCTTTTTCAAATATGGTTACTGAATACCCCTTGCTTCTAAGATCTATTGCACATGTTAATCCACTAATTCCGCCTCCTACAATTGCAACCTTTTTATGATTATCCCTTACTGGAAGCTTCTTTATTTTTGCATTTGCGCCATACTCTACAATAGCTTTTTCAAGATCATTTATTAAAACTGATCCCCCTTTATTACTCCTAACACAAGAGTCATAGCAAGGATGATCACAGACTCTAGCTATTATTTTAGCCATAGGCATTCTTTTTTGAAGAATCTTATATGCACTCTTGAAATTACCTTTTTGTATTTGCTCAATAAAACCCTTTACATCAACATGAATAGGACACGAGGCTATGCATGGTGCTAAATTATCGTTTATACAGAGGTTCTCTGTTGCAAGTAGCTTTTCAAGATCCATAAGCTTATCCCCTTTTAAGTATTTTTGAAAAGAACCTAAAGTAACATTACTTTAGGTTCTTAAAAAATCTTTATTTATTTAGTCCAGCCTTTATCTTCTCAGGAAGTGCAGGTAGCTTAGTTATTCTAACTCCACATGCATTGTATATTGCATTTATAATTGCAGCATGAGGTGCTGAAAGTGGCATTTCTCCTGCTCCAGATGCTCCATATGGACCGTATGGTCTCTCTGTTTCCATATAAATAAGCTCTATATTATCTGTTACATCTTTTATATTAGGAATTCCGCACTTTGTAAGAGTTGTATGTTTCTTCAAATCCTCAAAGTCTTCACTAAGTGCAAGACCTATTCCTTGTGCAAGACCTCCATAAATCTGTCCATCTACGACAAGCTTATTAACTATAGTACCTACATCTGAAATAATTGTAAGCTTTTCAACATTAACTTTTCCTGTTTGTATATCTACTTCAACCTCTGCTAATAAAAGGCCATACATATAACATGGGAATGGATTTCCTTGTCCTGTCTCAACATCACATGCAGTACAAGCTGCAGTCCATTTGCCATCATGCTTTACAGGTATATTTTCTTCAATCATTTGTGAGTAAGTTCTATAAGTTCCATCTTCCTTTTTCATTGCCTTTAATAAGTTCTCACATGCAACCTTAGTAGCATTTCCAGTAAGAACATTAGAACGGCTTCCTCCTGCTGGCCCACTGTTAGGAGTAAGGTTCATATCATTCATAACAAGCTTTATATCATCAGGCTTTATTCCTAGTGGCTTTAATGATTCATGTGCAATAGCAAGTGTTCCCATATCTGCTCCTTGACCATGATCCTCCCATGAGTTTCCGATTGTAACTCCATTAGGAGTAAGCTCTGCCCAAGCTTCTGAGCTATCAGCTCCATCAAGTCCAGAACCATAAATAAGAAGAGATACTCCTGTTCCGTACTTTTTATCTTCTGATTTTAAATTTTTCTCTTTTGCTCTTTCCTTCGCTTCATTGTACATAGGTCTCATTTTTTCTATCATTTCAGGGAAGCATATAATGTCCGGTTTACAACCTGATGGAGTTGTACTTCCTTCTCTATATACATTCTTGTATCTAAATTCTAATGGGTCCATTCCAATTTTTTCTGCAAGCTCATCTATTAAAACCTCAGATGAGAATAATGATTGTGGTGATCCATATCCTCTAAAAGCTGAACCCCATGCATGATTTGTACAAACTGTTCTTCCTTCTCCTCGTATGTTATCTATATTATATCCAGCTCCTATAAACTGTGATCCCCTCATAGTAAGAAGGTCTCCAAATTCTGAATATGGTCCATGATCTACACTCCAGTCAGTCTCAAGTGCTTTAATATTTCCATCCTTATCAGCACCCATCCTAACATTAATGAAGAAAGGAGATCTCTTTCCTGTATAAGTTATTTGTTGATACATGTTAAATTCAAGATATACTGGCTTATTAGTTGCCATGGCTGCAACTGCTAATAAGGCTTCAATAGTTGGACTAAATTTATATCCAAATGTTCCTCCAGTAGGATTTTGAACAATAGCTATTTTATCAGGAGAAAGACCAATCCCATCCGCTATCATAAGAGCATGAAAATGAAGGGCTACACTCTTCGAATGTATATTTATCTTTCCATCTTCTCCAAAGAAAGCAAATCCTACATCAGGCTCTATTGGAAGATGTGGTTGTCTTCCTACATAAAAATCATCTTCAACTACATATTCACATTCTTCAAATACCTTATCAGTATCCTCACCCTTTACTACCTTTGTTGTATAGTATATATTAGGTGTTCCTGGATGAATTTCAATAGCATCCTCTGCCATAGCTTCTGGAGCACTCATATACGCCGGAAGTTCTTCAAGCTCAACCTTAACTTTCTTGCAAGCCTCCTCAGCATGAGTCGGAGTATCTGCTAACACCATAGCTATAGCATCTCCGAATTGAAATACCTTCTCATCGCAAAGTATAGGTCTATCAAGTCCATCTCCAAGATTAGATGGAAAAGCTAATCCATTTATTCTATTGCTACCTTTAACATCTTTATATGTAAGTACTCTGTATACCCCTGGCATTTTTTCAGCTTCACTAGTGTCTATTGAAATTATATTTGCATGTGACACTTGAGCTTGAACAAGTTTAATATGAAGAGTATCATCAGGAAGCGTAACTCCAAGGTCTGCTCCAAAATCCCAAGTTCCAGTGACCTTTGCACAAGCTGAAGGTCTTACATAATCTGTTCCTAAAATACTAGCTCCTTCAGGAAGCTTATACCATATATCTTCTTTTGTTATCTCACCTCTTATAAGTTTTGCAGCAGTCATTACAGCATCAACTAATGGCTTATATCCTGTACATCTACATACATTTCTAGTTTTTTGGAACCAATCTCTAACTTCTTCTCTTGTAGGATTATTATTTTCATCTAATAAAGCCTTTGCCGAAACTATAAATCCAGGTGTACAAAATCCACATTGAGCTGCTCCATGTATCATCCATGCAAGCTGAACTGGATGCAAATTATCTGATGATCCTATACCTTCAATAGTTATAATTTCAGATTCATTCTCAACTCTTTTCATCCTAACAATACATGCTTTACTAACTTTACCATTTAAAATAACATTACAAGCTCCACATTCTCCTTTTCCACAGCCTACCTTTGTACCAGTAAGTAATAATTGCTTTCTAAGTACATCAGCTAAAGTAGCATCAGGACTTACAATTATTGTTTTTAAAACCCCATTAATTTTTAACTTCTTCTTTAACACTAGTATCCCCCTATAGATTTATTTACCATTTCCCAAAGCTACAGTTTAGAAAATGGCATGCATCATAATTACAACATAATACACTATGGCCCAATCTTCTAATAGACTTTTTGTCTATTTCATGTAAAAAGCCTTCTTTAATATCCCATGCATAAATATTTTATTTCCCAATCTCTAAAAGTTTATCCACATCCTCATCTTATATAACATGTCCCTTTTTAAATGCAACACCTTTAAACTTACCTTGGATAAACTCTGTGCTATCATGGCATAATACCATACCTATAGCTTCACTAACACCTGATTCCATCTCCCTAAGTACAATAAATACTATATTTTTTAAGCATTAGTTAGACATTACATTATATGTTTTAGAAGTTATTTTAATTACAATTTTAGAAAATTATAATTCTATGTATATAAAAAAGTAGCTGTCTTTAGAAATTATCATTTCCTAAGACAGCTACTTTTTCATTAGTTTATTTATTTACAATGTCCTCAGTAAACACAAGTGCATTATTTATATTTCTTCCAGGTGAAGTTATATAATTACCTTGATAATAAAGGCTAGATGATGCTCCTCCATCCATACACATAGCTCCCTTAAGGTTCATTTCTTTACATATTTGAGCTAGTTCCTTTAAGTTTGCATTTGAAACTGTTCCCATTACCAATTTATTTTCATAAGTATACCCTATAAAACTTCTTTGAGCACGAGATGTATTTATCTTACTTTCCCAAAATCCCTCTTGTGATCCATTTGCAGTTATTTTGCCATCTATTATAAGGCTTGGTCCAGCTCCTATAGCACAGGTCACTTCTTCCCACTTAACATTACCTTCTATATTTTGATTTATATTCTTAGATTCAAAATTACATTTGTAGGATATTGTATCTCCAACTTTAAATCTTTCTACTAGGTATTTCACTTCTTGATTAAATACTATTATACATCCATTTTTAGATGCCCATAGATTATCTTGATTTTCAACTATATGCTTAACAACTCCATCTTCAACAATAACCGCCTTTGCATTTTTTGAAGAAATAGGATCATTATATTTATCAGTATATATAACTATTGCATCTTTTTCAGTTCTTGGATGATTAAGCCCCCATGCATAAAATTGCATATCATCATTTATATATCCATCTATAGTTATATTAAGATTGTCTATAATCATCTTGTTATCAGCTGTAAATCCCATAACCGATCCATAATTTCCTATATGAACCACTTTACCATCTTCTATAAAAGTTCCATAGGGAAGATTAGATCCATCATATGCACTAAAATATGTTCCATTTATTCCACCTATAACTCTATTAGTAGCAGTCTTTTTTATATCTGTCATATGTTTTAAAGAATCAGCCGAAGCTATCTTTTCATGAGCTCTTGCCACCTTAGGTTTTATAGTCTTATTATTCATATCTATAAGTACAATCTTGGCAGTTTTATTTACACTTTTAAAATGTTGATTATAACTTACATATGGTGAGAATGCACATATTTGTATTACTGAAATACATACTATCATGAATGTTATTAAAACTATTTTCTTCATTTTTCCCTCTCCTGTCATCAGATTTTTAGTCATGTTTTTCTAATATCTTATTTTTTTATAAATTTTCTCTAGAGTACAGATATACTTAAAAATGCCGTTCATTTAAATGTTAGCTACTTTTTTGTTAACATTTTTCCATAAAACTTAGATTATGTCGTTTAAATATCCGTTAAGAAACTTCATTGTTTGAACATAGTGAGTTCATGAAGTTTTAGGTTATTTAATAAGACGTAATCTGTAGTTTTATAAAAATGTTGACTAAGTAGCGGTATTTCAATGAATGACATTTTTCGCTTAACCACTATCTTTAATAATTAAAATAAGCTATTTAGATTCCTTTATATCCTCCATAACCATCTGAGGAGTAATTTTCCCATTATATTCATTAATTTCCGGACTAAATACTACATCAACAGTGTTTTGATTACTCAATCCATCGTATTTTTCAGCAAGTGAAAATCCTATTCCACTTAAGAATGTATTTTCCTTTTTTCCACTAAACTTTAGATGGACATTATTGTTTCCACACCCCTTAGTCCAACTAGGATTTACTTGTATATCTTTTATCATAAATAACGGCTTTGGATTAGCCATACCATAAGGTTCAAGTTTTGATATCTCATTTATAAGGTTTACACTCAATTGATCTGCATCAAGTTCTGTCATTATATTAATCTTTGGAACAAATATTTCTGGGTTATACAATTTTATCTCCTTAGCTCTTTTATCAAGCTTTTCTCTTAACTCATCTAACTTGTCTTCTTCTAGTGAGAATCCACATGCCATTTCATGGCCTCCAAATCCCAAGAATAAGTCTGATACATTGACAAGTTCATCGTATATATTAATACCCTTTATACTTCTTCCACTTCCCTTAATATATCCTTCTTCAGTTTTTGTAACTACTAAAGTTGGCTTATAGAATACGTCTTTTATCCTACCTGCAACAATTCCTATAACTCCTTCTGACACTCCATCCGCTCTTATAACTAAAAAATCATAATTCATATAGTTAGTCTCTACTAATAACCGAGCGAATTCTTCTCCTTTTTCTTGAATAGCTTGTCTTTCACTATTTAAATTGTGAAGCATGGCTGCTACTTTTTTAGCTTCTTCCTCATTTTTTTCCAAAAGAAGTTTAACTCCAAGCTTTGCATCTTCAATTCTTCCGGCAGCATTAAAGCACGGTCCTAGTACATATCCTATTCTTCCAGCACTTATCTCTTTTTCATCAAGTCCAACTTCTTTTCGCAAAGATAATATACCTAATCTTTTATTTGAATTTATTCTTTTTAACCCGTATTTAACTAAGGTTCTATTTTCATCTATTAAAGGAACAAGGTCTGCTATTGTTCCAAGTGCTACAAGATCAAGTGGAACCGATAATGTATTTCTCGGAAGATCTAATTCTCTTTGAAGAGCTTGAGCTAATTTAAAAGCTACTCCACATCCACAAAGTTCTTTAAATGGATACTCATCACCATCTTGCTTTACATTTATTATTATACACTCTGGAAGTTTTTCAGGCGGATTATGATGGTCTGTAACTATAATATCAAGACCTATTTCTTTAGCATAATTTACCTCTTCAAATGAACTAATACCGTTGTCTACAGTTATAATTAAATCTGCATTCATATCCTCTTTGATATGCTTTATAGCATCTTTATTAAGTCCATATCCTTCTGAGAATCTATTAGGTATATAATAGTCTATGTTTTCAATTATATTTGAAAAAAATTCTACCAGTAATGCAGATGATGTAACCCCATCAACATCATAATCTCCAAATATAACTATTTTATTGTCATTATGTATATGATATTTTATTTTATCTACCGCTTCCTTCATGTTCTTCATAAGGAAGGGATTGTATGTTTTTTTCGGCTTATCACTTAGAAATTCTTCTATTTCTTCTTTATCAGTTATACCTTTGTAGTGAAGTATACTTTCAACCACAGATAGCCCTTGTATTTTTTCTCCTTTTATATCCCAAATTTTATTCATTATTTCCTCCCAAATATATCTAATCTTCTATAAGTTCAAATCTATACTTTTGATTAGTAGAATTTAATTAATATTTTTGAATTTCAAACAACTCTTCTACTCTATCACTCATATATTTATAAGAGTCGCATACTCCTTGATTATAAAACTCTGCCGCAAGATCCTTGATAAAAAAATCTAAAATCATAGAAGATGCTAAATCTCCTAAATCTTCATCTCTTTCATCTTGAAAATATTTCTTTATTGATGAAATCATTTTTGCTTTTTTCTCTTTGCTTAAATTTATTTTATCCATAATATCTCCTTTTTTTAATATTAAAAAACCTCTTTATACAAGTCTATTATATCATTTACAATAAACTTTGTATTAAAGAGGTTTTTATAAATATTTTTTTATTTATACATCCCTAGATCAAGAGGTAATTTCCCTCTATTTTTTATAAAAGTTATTGCAATATCTACCACTACAGCTAAGTCTTCTGCATTAAAATAATATTCTATATTACTATCAAACAATACATTAGCAGACGGATCAAATTCTTCATCACCTTCCCATATTATAAATGTAAAAAATACATTTTTTAAGAATTCAAATTTATATGCTAAATCACCCTTATTAGTCTTTTCACATTCTATATTTTTAAAATCCTGTTCAAATTTCTTTAAGTTATTCCCATATATATTAGCAAGTCTTAATATTGTTCTACTATAAAAGTTTTTATAGTATACATGACCTCCATTAATATCCTTGAATGTTATATCTTTTCCTGTTTGAGATATTCCTTGACCATTTACAAGATATCTTAGTATCATTATTTTTATAATGTATGAATTTATTCTTTCATCATTTTCATTATATATATCACCACTTGGATATTTGACTTTATAGTTTTTATTTATAATCTTTAATATAAATGTATTATTATCTTCATGGTATTCATTCCCTGTAAGTCTAGCCATCTTCTTTGGATCTGTTTTTTGAAATATATCCCTTATATATTCATATGGTACTCTTCCTTGTCTGTTATCCATAATTTCACAACCTCCTTTTGCAAAATTTTACCATATAATTTGTATAAGCGAAATAGAAAAAACAGGCTAAGAATTAATATTCTAAGCCTGTTTTTTCTTATATGTTTTTTTACTTTAAATTACTTTTTATAATATTTTTTATGTTTTCTGTAAGAGATTTGGTATCCTTGTCCATGCCTTCTGTAATTTCTACCGGCTCAGAAATTATCACCTCAACCTCCGCTGGTCTTATTATAAAGCTTCCTTTTTTCATAATATCCTTAGATCCATTTATAGTAACAGGAACTATACTAACTTTTGATTTAGTAGCAAGTTTTAAGGCTCCAGGCTTAAATTCCCCTAATTTACCATCCTTACTTCTAGTACCCTCTGGAAATATTACCATAGAATATCCTTGCTTTAAGTTATTAATGCCTTGTTTAATTGATTTTACAGACTCTCTGTTATTAGATCTGTTTAAGAATATACAATTCATATATTCCATCCAAGTTCTCAGTAAAGGTAGTTTCTTTAACTCTTCCTTTGCAACAAATGCCTTAGGTTTTTTTATAAAACCTAAAAGTATTGGAATATCAAAATTTCCTTGATGATTACTAACAAATAATACAGCTTCATTATTAGGTATATTATCTTCACCTATAACATTTACCTTAGTTCCACTTAATTCAACTAAAGCTTTAGCCCAATTGCTGGCCTTTGCATATACTATTTGGTCTTTTTTAGGTATATCACCTTGTTCATCTAATTTCTTTACCTTTTTCATATCTGGTATTAAAGCTATTAAACTATACCAAAAATAAATAAACCATCTTATAGTTCTTAACATACTATTCACCCCATTTTTCTAAACCTAATATGTACTCAATATATTCTAACATATTAACTATAGATTGTGATGAATGAATGTAACTATACACTAGTTATTTTATCAAATACACCTTTTAAATTTTTACAGTCTCCAACTAATGTCTTATTTTTAAATAAGGATATATTAAAATCTAAATCTTCTATATATTTATTTGCATTTATCTTTTCATATTTTAATAATCTTAACTTTTCTATTTCTTCTTTTAAAAATCCACAGTCATTATATTGAATTTCATTGCAGGTAGATGCATTTCCATTTGAATTTATATACCATCCGAAATCATTTCCTAAAACTGAAAATTTAGACTTATTTGGATTTACATGTAATATAAATTCTTTTAAATTTTTTTTATCATTTTCAAATGCTAATGTATATTCTCTAGATTCTCCAAATAATTTTATAGTATATTTATTATTTTTAGCTATTATACTTTTATCATATTCATTATCTATATAAAACTTATTCTTTTGAAATATCATAGAAAAATCATAAAACATATTATCAATAAATAATTTTTGTTTTAAATTAAAATCATAAGCAAGTTGCTCATTTATTGATACTAATTGAACTATATTATTTAAGTAATTTATAGGTATTTCATAATTTATACTTTTATCTATATATTTGTAGTTATCAATATCCATAATTTCCTCCTTGCATATTAATATCTACACTATATCCTTTAAATATAAAATTTATACATTTTTCAACTTCAATTCGTTACTTTCTATTAAATCATTTAATATATCTTTATTTATGAAAATATCAGTTTTTTCTTCACATACACTTTGAGATATTATATTAGAAGCCTCACTCAAATCTTTTATATTCCGTCTATTATCATACACAAATATATTGTCTTTCTTAATTTCATATGCTTTGTAATTTTTTGAAACCTCTAACCAAAAATACTCTTTTTTCAAATCTTCAACTTCATATCCTATTTTTTTCAAATCACTTATTAGTTTTGATTTATATAAATCCATGTTTTCAATATCATTTAATTGCTCAAATTTATTTCTATCTACAACACATTTGCATAATTTAGACAGTATTAAATCATTACTGTTTCTAAGTTCACTAAATAGATATAATAAAGTAGAATCATCAATTGATGTATATTCATCTAATGTATATTCCCTATCTGTAAGTATAGGTATTATGCCCTTTGGAATCATATATTTATTTAAATCATTACATTTAAACAACTCTTTCATTCTAAAAAATATCTTTTTTATTACCCCTTCCATTTCACACTTAAAACTATGGTTGTATACGCCCTTATGCATCTGATATCTTGATAAAAGATATGACTCTATATCTGGTATGTATTTTTCATATACACATAAAAAATATTTATCTTTAATATTTTTTATAGTCATAGATTTTATTATCCTAGATATATCTATATTACCGTAGCTAACACCAGTATGAACAGAATCTCTTAGTATGTAATCCATTCTATCTGCATCTATTTGACTACTCACTAAAGAAGATAGTATGAAGCTTAAATCTATCTCTTTATCACAATAATTTTGTTTATACGAAGATTTATTTATAAGACTTGCTACATCTTTTGGAAAATCTTGATCAAAATTTTCCACTAATACTTTATTTAAGTCTGTACTTTCATCTGTTATTATTTTAATTGTCCAGATCTCGTGATTCATGGTTTTATTTGAACATATTTCCTCAAATGTATGAGAGAATGGTCCATGACCTATATCATGAAGTAAAGCCGCAGCTAATGCTACTTCTTTGTCCCTACTATCAATACTCATATTTATATTTTTAAATTCTTTTTCAAAATGTTTTATAATCCGACCCATAATATGAAATGTACCTAAAGAATGAGAAAATCTAGTGTGTTCAGCACATGGAAATAATAAATTAACTATAGCCAGTTGACGAATCCTTCTAAGCCTTTGAAATTCAGAAGTATCTATTATTTTTAAAAATTTATTACTAAGAAATATATCTCCATGAATGCAATCTCTAATAAACTTACCATCCATATTATTATGCATTTAATCACCTCTTTACTTAAATATATTCTAAATAATTCATCAAAATTCTTATTGACAAAACCTATTTATGTATTTATTATTAATATAGTAAAATATAACTATGTAAAAGTGTTGAAACCCCCACTTCAAAAAAACTCGAAGTGGGGGTTTTTTTATTTGAAAGGAGAGATTATAAATGATATTTAATACTTTAAGTGATTTAAAAAAGGATAAACAATTTTATAAGAATTTATTCATTATAACTATACCGATAATACTTCAAAACTTAATAACATCATCACTTAATATGCTAGATACTATGATGATAGGTAAAATAGGAGAAGTTGAGCTTGCATCTGTTGGTATAGCAAATCAATACTACTTTCTATTTTCTTTATTTGCCTTGGGTATCAGTGGTGGTTGTGGTGTTTTAATAGCTCAGCTATGGGGAAAAAATGATACTGATAATATAAAAAAAGTATTAACTAAATGCTTATCTGTAAGTGTAATAATATCACTAGCTTTTTTAATTATAGGTATTGCAATTCCACAAAATATAATGGCGATATTTAACAAAGATGCATCAGTTATAAATATAGGTAGTAGATACCTTAAAATAACAGTATTAAGCTATATATTTACAGGAATATCTTTTACATTTGCATCTGCTCTTAGAAGTGTTAACAATACCAAACTACCTATGTTTGCAAGTTTAGTAGGCCTTATAGTAAATGCTGTTTTAAACTATATATTGATATTTGGTAAACTTGGAATGCCAGAACTTAAAACAGAAGGTGCTGCAATAGCTACACTTATAGCAAGAACTTGTGAATGCACAGTTATTGTATTCAATTTATACTCTAAAAATAGTGTCTTAAAAATTGGACTTAAAGATTTTAGTGGATTATCTGATAATCTAAAAAAAGTTTTATCATCTGTGACTATCCCAATAGTGCTAAACGAAGCTTGCTGGGGACTCGGTAACGTAACATATATTGCAATATACGCGAGAATAAGCACAAAAGCAGCAGCTTCTATGCAAATATGTTCAACTATAATGAATTTATTCATGATAGTTAGTTTCGGTCTTGGTTATGCAACTGTTGTTGTAATAGGAAATGAAATAGGAGCTAATAGAGAAGATGTGGCTATAGAATCATCAAAGAAAATAGCTAAGCTGTCTGTACTTATTTCTTTATTTATAGGTATAGTTCTTTTTATAGCTGCAAAGCCTATAGTTTCTTTCTTCAATGTATCAAACGAGGTTAAAATATATTCAACCTATATACTTTATGTATATTCAATACTAATGGTTATTAAAGTTTATAACTTCATTATGATAGTTGGAATACTTAGAGGTGGGGGAGATACAACTTATGGATCTATCCTTCAAGGAATCACTCTTTGGTTTATAGGAATACCTCTAGCTTTTATCGCAGCATTTGTGTTTTATCTACCTGTGTATTTAGTTGTTGCATTTACTGCATTTGAAGAGATAACTAAGTTTATATTTATACGAAGAAGATTTAAATCATTCAAATGGATAAGAAATATGGTAAATGACAATTCTAGTAATATTGAATTCATTTAAAAAAGGGCTTACTAAAAGCCCTTTTTTCTATGCCAAATATTTTTTCATTCTACAAAAAGCCTCATCCGAAGAATTAGTCTTTATAAGTTTTCCTTTACTTAAGAATATGAAGTTATCACCAATTTCCTTACCTTCCCAAGGATCATGAGTTACATATATCGCAGGTATGTTAAATTTCTTTAAGATACTTTTAAAATAAGGTATTAAAGTCTGCTTTGAATATATATCTAAAGAACTTGTAGGTTCATCTAAAATCATAAGCTCAGGCTTTATAGCTAAAGCTCTAAGAAGTGAAGTTCTACTTCTATAACCCCCACTTAACTCACTAGGCTTTAAATCAAGATACTTTTCCATTTCCAAAAATTCTATAGCTTCTTTTATCTCATTAGGTATTTTAGATTTTTTCTTTAAACCATACATAATATTATCTCTTATACTCATATGAGAAAATAAATACGGTTGCTGAGGAACATAACCTATATTTCTTTTTTCTGGAGGAAGGTCGGTTATATCCCTTCCTTTTAATATTATTTTTCCACTATCAACCTTTATTATTCCAGATATACTCTTCAATAAAGTAGATTTTCCTGTTCCATTAAGCCCTACTATAACATTAATTCCACTCTCTAAATTTATACTTATATCATCTAGAACAATTTTATTATTATATGTTTTTTTTAAATTCTTTATCTCAAGCATTTTTCTTACTTCTCCCTTCGATAACATTCATCAAACATATCAATATTAAAGAAAATATCAATGAAAATACACTAGCAGTTATAGCCAACTCAATCTCACCTTCCTCAATTTTTGTAAAAACATAAGAAGATATAACTTGAGTTTTTCTAGGTATATTTCCTGCAAATATCATCAAAACAGCAAATTCGCTTATTGTTCTTGAAAATGATAATAAAAACGCAGAAATTAAAGATTTTTTTATATGAGGAATAACAATCTTAAAATATACTTCCTGAGGTGAATCACCTAAGGTTCTAGCTACATTTATAATATTTTCATCTATAAGACCTATCGATGAAGATAATGCTCTAGCTGCAAATGGATAAGATACGAACACCATACCTATAACTAAAGCCCCAAACGAAAAAGCAAGTCCTGTATTACTTATAAATCCCATTGTATTTCTTCCAAATGCCAATAATAAAGCAAGCCCAGCTACAGTGTGAGGCAATACAACAGGTAATTCGTTTATTACATTTATTAATTTATAATAAAATGTATCTTTAAAAAACAGATGATAATATCCAAATCCCAAAGCAAAAATTATAGATATAGTAGATGCTACCATTCCAGCAATTAATGTATTTGTTATACTATATAAAAAGTATTGGTCTTTTAAAATTTTACTTATACCATTCATATCTATATTAATAATTAGCATAAATATTGGGAAAAGTATAAAAAAAAGCATGAATGGAATAAAAAATATTTTTATATAATCTTTTTTCATCTACTTTATAAATTCCAATCCGTATTTTTCAAACATATCATAATTAGCTTCTAAATACGACAGAAAATCTTTAGATAATTCTTCATTTTCTTCACTTAAAAGTCCCACTCCAAATACTATATCTCCAGAATATGAATTATCAATTTCATCAACTATACTTAAATCATTCATAACAGCAGTACTCTTATATAAAAGAGTTGCATCTACTTGATTTTCTTTTATAAGCATAGCTGAATTTGCAACATTAGACGGTCTAGCTTTGATACTTTCTTGTTCATTTAATTTATCCATCATTCCAAGATTTTTAAGTGCTGTTTCAGAATATACTCCAACTGGAGCATTTTTATCTGTTATAGCTAAAGTAACATCTTCCTTAGTTATATCTTGTATTGACTTAATTTTATCTTTTGCATCCTTTGATACAACCAATACTAATTTTTCTTTAAATATATTTTTTCCCATTTTTAACCTTTTATCTTCTTTATCAAGCTTATCTATGTATTTATAATTTGCTGAAAAGAATATGTCACAAGGTTGTCCTGTGTGTATTTGAGAATAAAGACTTCCGGATGCTCCATAACTTACATTTATTATAACACCTTTTTCATTTTGATACTTCTCAACAAGTTCCCCCATAGGTTTTTTAAGTCCTGCATTGACCATAATATCTAATTTTTTTTCGGTAGTAGTTTGACTGCAACCTATTAATGAAAATCCAAGCAACAAAACCAACATAAAAGAAAAAAACTTCTTAAAATTCATTTTTTAACATCCCCTTTAATTTATAGTTTCTACTTCTTAGCCTTTTTTAATAATGCTTATATCTTTATCTATGCTTCTTATTATTTTACATCCTTTTTATGATTCAAAGTTCCACCTTTTTTTATCAACTGTATTTGAGTCATTATATTAAGAGCTATTTCAGCTGGAGAATTACCATTAATATCAAGACCAATAGGTGCATATACTCTTTGAATAAATTCTTCATCCACACCATCTTGTCTTAAATTATCAAATGTATACTTAACCTTTTTCTTACTTCCAATCATACCAATATATCCTGGATTTTTATCTATAACAGCTCTTAATGCATCTTCATCATACTCATGTCCTCTAGTAACTATAACTACATATGTATTTTGATTTATATCATAGTTTTTAAGCCCTTCATATATATTACCACATATTAGCTCTTGTGCTTGAGGAAATCTGTCCTTACTCACAAATTCTTCTCTATCATCTATAATAACCGTATGTAAACCTAAAGTTTTTGATATTTCATAAAGCTTTAATCCTATATGGCCTCCACCAGCTATGATAATTTTTTCCTTAGGTCTAAAGATCTTTATAAATATCTCTGCTTTTCCTCCGCATTGAGCCCCTAAGTCTTCACCTGCTGCTAAGCTATATGTATATAAATTATTTTCATGTGTTCGAAGTGATTTTTTACATTCTTTTATAACTTCATTTTCCAAAACTCCTCCACCTACTGTTCCAGATATACTTCCATCTTCAAATACTAGTAATATACTTCCTTCTTTTGCAGGTATCGATCCACTAGCTTTTGTTATTAAAGCCATTGCTACTGTTTTATTGCTTTTAATCTCCTTAGAAATAAAATCGAATATAATATCATCCATTATAATTCATCCCCCCATACTCTATTTTTCATATGCATTATAGCTTCTACTACTCCTCCACCTACTGCTCTTGCTTTATCCGATATAATATCGCAATACTCAACTTTTCCTCTTGGATCAACATCTGCTATTTTAAGACCTTTGAAAACATTGGTCTTATCTGCTATCATTCCTCTTACAATGCCTGAAATTACAGTTTTAACAGGTTTATTACCTACATAACATACAATATCTCCTTGATTTACCATACTTCCTATATCTTCTTTTATAGTTAAAACTCCATCGCAAGGAGCTTTAATAACTCTTTCAGTTGTATATCCTATTATATTTCCAGGTATTCCAGTATTTTCTTCAGCTTTTCCACTATGTATAACTTGACCTAAAGTCTGTCCTCTATTAGTTTCTACAACTAAGTTAACATCAACGCCTGCTTCAAATCCAGGACCAACGCCTATTGTTATTGGTGCCATATCTATATGAGTTCCCGTATTTTTCTTAGCTAATATAGCATCCACTACCGCTAGGGGTTTTATATAATTTAGTATAGTACAGTCTTCATCAATAATTACCGGTATCTCTCTATTTTTCCATATTCCATCTATTTCATCATATCTTTTTATGTGCTTTGCTACTACTCCTTCGACTTCTTTTTTACCTTTATTTATACTATCTGCAAAGGATATACTCCTTCTTATAAGCAACGGGTTTTGTATTTCAAGTATTATAACTTTAAATCCACACTTATACAGTCTATGAGCTATTCCACTTGCTATGTCCCCACCACTTCTTATTATAACTATATCATTCATAATAATCACCCTTTATTTGTGTTAATTCTTCTAAAGTATCTATATCTTTTCCCACTATAACTTCTTCAAAGTCCACAAAACACACTTTTTCTAGATTTTTATTTATAACTTCTTTACCACCTATATCTCCATTTATATTTACTAAACATTCCTTCAAATACCTCGGAAATATCACAGGACTTCCTTTTACTCCCGAGTACCTTGGAACGATTATTTTCGTTGAGTTATTATTTCTAAATTCATCAATCAGTCTATTTATATGTTCCGATTTTAAAAACGGTTGATCTCCCATTAAAAACATAAATCCATCACAATATTGTTCACTTGAGGATATACCTTTTTTTATAGAACTACTTTGACCATCAAGGGCATTTATATTATACACGCTCTTGATTTCGTATTTATCACATATATCCTTGATATAATAATTTCTACATACCAGTATCAATTCTTTCAAGTTTGAATTCTTAGCTTGTTTCAAAACCTTTTCTATGATCTTTTCTCCATCTATTTCTTGAATTAGTTTATCCTTGCCAAACCTCCTTGAAAATCCAGAGGCCAGGATTATTCCGCATATCACGCTACCAACTCCCAATTATATAATCTTTTTCTTCATTTAGTTTTGAAACAACTATCTTTATATCATCCATATTCTCTTTTATCTTATCTATTATTTTCTTAGTATTTATAAAATCTTGTTTCGTATCACATTTATTAAGTATTAAAATTTTTTTTGCATTTTCTGAATTCTTAAAAATTCCTTTTTTATCTTTTACAAGCTTTACAATAACATTTTCATCTACAATATCATATTTTGAAGTATTAGTAATTTCATTGAATATATCAATTCTATGAACAATATCTTCCGTTATTTTTTTATTAAAACAATCAATCCCTATAACACCAATTACAAAGTCAGTATATATAGGAATTTGTGGTTCTGTATCATTAGATGCCTTAATAGGTTTTCTTTTTGCACCATCAGCTTCAATTATTATGAAATCATATATCTGTTTTATATATATATCATCTAAAGTCTGTTTTGAAACACCTAATATCTTATTTTCATTTGCAATCGAGCTGCTCAATAACACTCTATTTTTTTCATCTATGTTTTCCATATATTCGTAGTATTTATCACTACAAATATGTACATCATAGTCATCTTCAGTAGGAATATACATTTTAGTAGTTGTAGTTATCAAGACACTTTTTTGTAACTTTTTTAATTCTTTTGAAAGCTTAAGTAAGGTGGAGGTTTTTCCACCTCCACCTACTATGCTTATCATATTACATTTTGAATTTTCTATTTCTAAAAAATCTATTAACTTCATATTATCCTATTTTTTATAAGCAGTGTTTTCTAATGGCAACTTAGTTCTAAACTTACCATCTAATTTATAATAAGCCCCTTGTACAGCCGGTGCTGTTGGTATTACAACTATCTCTCCTACTCCTTTTGCTCCATAAGCAAGGTTTTCCTTGCTATTTTCTATAACTATTGGCTGTATTTCAGGAACCTTTGGTGCTCTGAATAATCCAAGTGTCCCAAATTTAGATTTAGGAATTCCATTTTCAAGTATGAAATTTTCTGTAAGGGCATATCCAAGTCCCATTACTACTCCACCTTCTATTTGTCCTTCTACGTTTTTAGGATTTATAGCCTTTCCTACATCGTGAGCTGCTAAAACCTTAGTTACATTTCCTTTTTCATCTAAAACAACAACTTGAGTTGCATATCCGTAAGCTATGTGACTCTTTGGATTTGGCTTATCTGATCCCATAGGATCTGTTATTCCAGAATATTCAGCATAGAAATCTTCTCCATTAAGTTCATCAAGAGACTTACTACTTAGTGTTTCCTTAAGCTTGATGGCTGCTAATTTAGTAGCCTCTCCAGTAAATACCGTTTGTCTTGAAGCTGTAGTTGTACCTGAATTTGGAGTCTTAGCTGTATCAGGAGAATCTACTATTATTACATCAGGTGTTAAACTAGTAGTTTCACATACCACTTGAGTAGTCACAGTACCCATACCTTGACCTATACAAGCAGCACTAGTTCTTATATGAACCCTGCCATCTATTACACTTAGTATACACCTTCCAACATCAGGAAGTCCAACTCCTATACCACTGTTTTTAAATGCACAAGATACTCCTACATATTCATGCTTGTCATATTCTTCTTTAACTGCTTCTAAAGTTTCCTTAAGAGCGGTTGTCTCATCAGCTATTTGTCCATTCGCAAGTACTTGACCTGGAAGTATTGCATTTTTATATCTTATTTCCCACGGAGATATTCCAACCATTTCAGCAAGTAAATTCAAGTTACACTCTGTCGCAAATGCAGATTGAGTAACTCCAAATCCTCTAAATGCTCCTGCTGGAGGATTATTCGTATAAACAGCAGTTCCTTCTACATGAGTATTTTGGTAGTTATATGGTCCTGCTGCATGAGTACATAGTCTTTGTAATACAGGTCCACCTAAAGATGCATAAGCTCCTGTATCAGCTATTATAGTAGCTTTCATAGCTGTTAACTTTCCATTTTCATCACAAGCAGTAGTAAACTCCATCTCAGTTGCATGTCTCTTTGGGTGTATGTTTATACTTTCTTGTCTTGTTAAAGTTACTTTCACAGGTTTTTTAGTTAAATATGCAAGTAGTGCAGCATGATGTTGAACACTCATATCTTCTTTTCCACCAAATCCACCACCAACATATTTACTTATAACTCTTACCTTTTCTGCTTCAAGTCCTAAAAGATCTGAAACTTCATGTTGCTCATCATATATACCTTGGGATCCTGTATATATTATAACTCCATCTCCATCAGGCATAGATAAAGCACTTTCAGGTTCTAAGAATGCATGTTCTGTAAAAGGTGTAGAGTACTTCTTAGTTACAATATATTTTGAATTAGCTATAATTTCATCAACATTTCCTCTTGATAAAACTTCTTTCTTTAATATATTTCCATTTGGATGAATTTTTGGAGCGTCCTCTTTCATAGCCATCTCTGGGCTTGTAATAGGAGTTAACTCTTCATACTCAACTTCGATTAACTCAAGAGCTTCTTTTAAGGCTTTTTTAGAAGTAGCAGCAACCAATGCAACAGAATCTCCTATATATCTTGTTTCTTCTCCTTCAGCTATTAACGCAGGCCAATCTTGTATTATATGTCCTAAGTTTCTTTTTCCAGGTATATCTTTTGCTAAAACAATACGTTCAACTCCTGGATAATTTACAGCTTTTGAAATGTCTATGCTTTTAACTAATGCTCTAGGATATTTAGTTCTAAGAGCGGATCCATAAAGCATTCCATCTATATATAAATCTCCTACGTATTCACCAGTTCCTAAAGTCTTATCCTTAGCATCTACTCTATGCATATTTTGACCAACTAATCCCTTACACTCAACTTTAGGTACCTCTATATCTTCTCTAAGAATTTTTGCAACCATTAATATAGCTTCTTCTATTTTAGCGTAGCCTGTACATCTACATATATTTCCATTGAGTGCTTTTTTTACTTCTTCTTTTGTAGGATTTAAATTTTTATCTAAAAGCCCTTTTGCACTTATAACCATTCCCGGAATACAAAATCCACATTGAACAGCTCCAGCTTCCGAAAATGCCCAAGCATATACATCTCTTTCTCTTTCAGAAAGTCCTTCTACGGTTACAATGTTCTTTCCTTCTGCTTTAGAAGTTCTTAAAACGCAAGTCTTCATAGCTCTTCCATCTACTAAAACCATACATGTTCCACAAGCTCCTTCTGAACATCCATCTTTTACAGATGTAAGTCTCAGGTCGTCTCTTAAAAAGTCTAAAAGTTTTTTATCTTCACTGGTTTCTATTTGCTTCGAGTTAACTATAAATCTATACATTATGACTCCCCCATTTGTACATTATTTCCTATGGATATATTTTCCACAAAGAGACTTATCGCAAATTAAGAATTCTTTAACAACTCTATTTCCTCTTAAAAATACGTCCCTCACTCTTCCTATTTGAGCAAAACCTTCATATGGAGTGTAGTCCACATTTTGAATTTGATATTTAGCACTTATTTGACCTTTATAATCAGGATTGAATATAACTATATCAGCATCACTTCCAACTGAGATAGTCCCCTTTTGGGGATACATACCAAATAATTTTGCAGGTTTAGTAGATATTAAATCTACCATCTGGTTTAAAGTTATTCTTTCTTTTAATACTCCATTAGTATACATAAGTGACAATCTATGCTCTACTCCTGGAGAACCATTAGGTATTTTACTAAAATCATTTCTACCCAAATCTTTTTGTCCTTTATAGTTAAAAGAACAATGATCAGTTGCAACTGTATCTATATCCTTGTTTTTTATACCATTCCACAAATACTCTTGATCTTCTTTCTTTCTAAGAGGAGGTGACATTACATATTTAGCTCCATTGAAATCATCTTCCTTATCCATTTCATAACAACTCTCATCCAAAAGAAGATATTGAGGACATGTTTCTACATATATCTTTGCTCCATTTTTTCTTTCTGTTGTTACAATCTCAAGAGCACGTTTTGTGCTTAAATGAACTATATATATAGGTACATCTGCCATTTTAGCTAATTTAATAAGCCTGTAAACTGCTTCAGCTTCTACATCATCCGGTCTTGTAATAGCGTGATATTTAGGAGAAAGTTCATTATTATTTTTAGCTTTATTAACTAAAAAATCTATTATATCTCCATTTTCACAGTGAAAACTCATTAAAGCTCCTATTTCCTTACTTTTATTTAGTGCATCAAGTATTTCTGAATCATTAACTTGAAGTACATTCTTATATGCCATATACATCTTATAAGATGTAACTCCTAAATCCTTCATTTCTTCCATTTCACTAGATACATTTTCATTCCAATCTGTTATTGCCATATGAAATCCATAGTCACAATAACACTTTTGATCTGCTTTTTTATGCCAATTATTAAGACCCTCTTTTAGCGTTTCTCCTTTATTTTGAGTTGCAAAGTCTATTATAGTTGTAGTTCCCCCAATTAAAGCCGCCTTACTTCCACTTCGAAAATCATCTGCTGTAACGGTAGATCCTGCATCTAAATCAAAATGCGTATGAGGGTCTATTGCTCCAGGAAGAAGGTAGCAGCCTTGAGCTGAAACTACCTCATCACCTTCTATTTCTAGATTACTTCCTATAGAGACTATTTTTTCATTTTCTATTCTCAAATCGGCATAATATGAATCAGTATCAGTTATAATTTTTCCACCTTTTATAACTACACCCATTAAAAAAATCTCCTTTTTATTTGAATGATATTCCAAGAGCTCCCTTAGGACACTTAGATACACAAAGTCCACATCCAAAACATTTTTCTTCATCTATTACTAATTTATCTTCAATAGTTATAGCTTCGTAAGGACATAGTTTCTTACATATCCCACAAGATATACACTTGTCATTGTCTACATAAGCTGGGATAGAGTGTGTTCTGAAATTTCTATCAGCCATTTTTTTATGAGTAAGTCCTTTTATTTGAGCTACATCATCATATCCGTGCTCATCTAGGAAATCATTTAACTCTTTAGCTATCTTTCCGTATATTCCAGGTCCTTTAAGTATAGCTTCTGTACACACTTGAACAGCTGATGCTCCTGCCATTATCATTTCTGCTGCATCAAGACCATTTGTTACTCCTCCAACTCCTATTATAGGAATATTAACAACTTGTGCTACATCATATATACATCTTACAGCTATAGGTTTTATAGCCGCTCCTGAAAGCCATCCGTATCCTTTTTGACTTCCCATTATAGGATATCCTGTTTTAACATCTATTCCCATACAAGGTCCATATGAGTTCATCATTAATAGTCCATCTGCACCAGCTTCTTCAACTGCTTTTGCAATTTTTTGAATATCTGTATGTGGACTCATCTTCATAAATACAGGTACATCTAGAACTTCTTTAGCAGCTTTTAAGGCTCTTACTATCGGTGTTACGTCCGTTCCAACGTAGTGTGTTGAAAGTTCAACTGCATCTGCAAATGGTTTTACAAGCGGGGCAACTTCTCTTATTTGCTCTTCCGTATATCCCATACTTATAATCATTGGTGCTCCTGCTTCTTTAGCTATCTTATACTCTTTTTCTACCCATTGTTCTTTTGAAAGCTCTGACCAAAGCTCTGTATTTAAGAATCCACCTTTTATTTCTGCCATACAAGGACGAGGAACCTCTGCTGGTAATAAAGATATAGTTTTTGTAACTACAGCTCCTGCTCCACCCTCTATAGATTTTTTACACATCTCTCCATCTTTAACATTTGGTCCTGCTGCAGGCATAATAGGATTCGCAAGTTTCATTCCACAAAGATCAATATTTATTTTAGCCATTATAATTACCTCCATATGATTATATAAATTATTTTTTATTTAAATTTTAATTAATTCACTTATTTAAAAATTTCAAGTTATACTACTTCTAATTGCTCTTTTTTTTCTTCTTTACTACTTCCATTAAAGAAAATATTTAAGACTATCGCACATAAACTTCCTGTAGTTATTCCACTGTGGAATAAAGTATTTACCCAGCTTGGGAATGCATGATAAAAAGTTGGTACAGCAACTGGAATCATCGCAAGACCGATACTTACTGCGACTATGATACCATTTTTATTTCCATCAAACTCAACACTACCAAGACTCTTTATTCCTCCTGAAGCTACCATTCCAAACATAGCAAACCCTGCACCACCTAAAACTGGATACGGTATTGATGCGAATAATGCAGCAACTTTAGGGAATATACCAAGTAAAAATAATATACCTCCAGATGTTGCAACAACGTATCTACTCTTTATTCCTGTTAAATTTACAAGTCCTACGTTTTGAGCAAATGCTGTGTGAGGAAAAGTATTAAACATTGATGCAATCATAGTTGCAAATCCATCTGTTCTAAGCCCTCTTGCTAAGTTTTTGTCATCCAAAGGTTTTCCTACCATCTCGTGAATAGCTATTATATTTCCTGTTGCCTCAGTCATTATAACTAATGTTACGAGCAATAAAGAAATTATTGCTGTTATATCAAATCTTGGCATACCAAAGTAAAAAGGAGTGTTAAAGCTTATGAACTTAGATGCTGCCACTTTACTGAAATCAGCCATTCCTATCATAGAAGCTATTATCGTTCCAAATACTATACCTAAAAGTATAGATACACTTCCCCATATACCTTTTAAATATTTGTTCATTATTAAAATCATAACAAGAACTCCAAATGCCATTAAAACATTTTGAGGACTTCCAAAATCAGGAGAAGACATATTATTTCCTGCTGACCACCTAACTGCTACTGGTAAAAGCGATATACCTATTATAGTTATAACGGTTCCAGTAACTACTTTTGGGAAAAATCTTAACAATTTACTAAAAAATGGTGCCATTGAAAAACTAAATATACCTGCAATAAGTACTGATCCAAATATTGTACACATTGCAACATGTGGATCTGAATTATAATTTCCTGCAATTGCAACCATAGCCGACACTGTTGCAAAACTGGTTCCTTCTACCATAGGTATCTTAGCCCCTATAAAATTTCCAACACCTAATGATTGAATCAAAGTAGCAATACCAGCTACAAATAAATCTGCATTTATAAGAAATATTATTTCCTCTTGAGATAACCCTGCCGCATTTCCTACTATAATTGGAACTGCAATGGCACCTGCACACATAGCAAGTACGTGCTGTAGTGCAAGTATTATTGTCTGTCCTATAGGAAGTATCTCATCTACAGGCATAACGTTTTTGTTTGTCTTGTTATCCATTTTATTTCCCCCTCTAGAAAATTTATTAGATTTTATTCCAAAGCTTTGTCGCTAGTTCTTGAGATTTCGAATATATTTTATCTTCATCTATTCCTAATATGATTCTATCTTTCATAACTACTTTTCCATTTATTATTGTAGTATCAACACTTCTTCCTGACATTCCAAATAATATATGGCTGTTGTAGTTATCTTCATTCATAGGAGTATGAGCTTTATAATCAACTACTATAACGTCTGCATATGCTCCTTTTTCTATTATTCCAACACTTTTTTCAAAGAACTTTGATGATATTTCTCTATTGTTGTCAAATAACATTTGTGGTATTTCTCCGTAAGCTACACTTGGATTACATACATTGTGCTTATGGATTATGTTTCCAACTTTCATAGATTCGAACATATCACTTGTATATCCGTCAGTTCCAAGTCCTAATCTTACTCCCCTTTTCATAATTTCAAGTACAGGTGAGCATCCAACAGCATTTCCCATATTTGATTCTGGGTTATGAACAACACTTGTATTTGTTTCCTTTAACATATCTATTTCTGCATTATTTACATGAATACAGTGAACTGCAATTGTTTTTTCTCCGAGCATTCCAAAGTCCATATATCTTTGAACTACTCTTTTATTGTATTTCTTTAATGAATCATATAAATCATCTATTCCTTCAGCTGTATGTACGTGGAATCCTGTATTTAAGTTAGAAGCCTTTTCCGCAGCCTTCTTTAATGTATCATCAGAAAGAGTAAATGAAGCATGAAGTCCAAACATTCCCTTTAACATATCATCGTTAATTTTGTTAGTATGCGTTACAAAATTAACATTTTCCTCTATAGTTTCATCTCTTACATCCATTCCATCTCTATCTGTTATTTCGTAACACAGACAACTTCTTACTCCTAATTTTTTAGACACTTCTCCTATAGTAAATAAACTGTCTCTTACTGCTCCTTGACTCGCGTGATGATCAAATACAGTAGTTGTTCCATTTTTTATACAATCTATATATGTAGATAAAGCGCTGTATCTTACATCATCAAGTGTAAGTTTTTTATCTATCTTCCACCATAAATTGTTAAGTATTTCCATGAAATTTTGAGAAGGCTCTCCTTTAAGAGCCATTCCTCTTGCAAAAGAACTATATATATGCATATGAGTATTTACCATACCAGGCATTATCACCTTACCTTTTGCATCTATAAACTCCGCATCCTTATATATTTCTTTTAATTCACTCGTATTTCCAAAATCCACAATAATATTTTTCTCAATTGCCACACATCCATTTTCAATGTATGGCATAGAGCTGTTGTGAGTAATTACTTTTCCGTTACCTACTAAAAGCATCACTTATCCCCCTCTTATCCTCTTATAACTTTTCCAGCTAATACTTTCTTATATTCTCCAGAATCCACAACTACATTACCGTTTATTAAAACATACTCAATACCTACTGGATATTGAATAGGATCAACATACGTTGCAGTATCTTTAACGGTCTCAGGGTTGAATATAACTATATCTGCATACTTTCCTTCTTTTAAAAGCCCTCTGTCTTTAATTTTGAAAGCCTGTGCAGGCTTGTTTGTCATCTTATATATAGCATCTTCTAATAACAGAGCCTTTTCTTCTCTTACATACTTTCCTAAAACTCTTGGGAAAGATCCATATGCTCTAGGGTGAGGCTTACCTGTTAAAAGTCCATCTGTACAAACATTTTGTTCAGGTCTAGTTAAGAACTTGATTACAT
The DNA here is from genome assembly GCF_037844525.1 of Tepidibacter sp. Z1-5. Taxonomy (NCBI): domain Bacteria; kingdom Bacillati; phylum Bacillota; class Clostridia; order Peptostreptococcales; family Peptostreptococcaceae; genus Tepidibacter; species Tepidibacter sp. Z1-5. The sequence goes on from NZ_JBBMMD010000009.1 coordinate 52,914, forward strand.
GTTCGTCAAGACCATAAAAGTCTACCATTCCAACAGCATTTTCCTCTTGATATAATAGATCGAAAGTAGCTTCGAATGCATCTTTTCCTCTTATTTCTCCTATTTGAGTAAGGCTTTTACCTATTAAATCTTCATTTTCTTTAGTCTTAACACTAGTTACAAATATATTATCCATACCAGCAAAGTCTACAAAATTATCCCATCCCGGTATTCCATTTTTCATGTCTTCAACCATTTTAGCTCTAAGGTCTTTATCTGCTAATCTTTCTATTAACTTGTCAGTTCCTCCATCATGTGCCCAAGGAGGAAGAATTACTCCAAGCATAGTACTTCCTGCAACATACGGATACTGATCAAAAGATACTGTTATACCCTCAGCTTGAGCTTCATCTAAAAGTTTTAAAACATCATCTATGTACTTCCAGTTTTTCTTGCCACATACTTTAAAGTGTGAGAAATGAACTTTAACTCCAGATTTTTTACCTATTTCTATTACTTCCTTCATAGAATCTAAAATAGTATCAGCTTCACTTCTTTGATGTATTACGAATGCTCCATCAAATTCAGCTACAATCTTGCACATTTCAACTAATTCTTCTGTTAAAGAATAGGCACACGGTATGTATATAAGACCTGTTGAAAGACCTAAAGCTCCAGCTTCCATCTCTCTTCTTGTTATTTCACACATTTTTTGAATTTCTTCTTTAGTAGCAGGTCTGTTCTCAAGTCCCATAGCTTCCATACGGACATTACCATGAGGAACTAAGTAAGTTTGGTTTAATCCAACTCCTTGTTTTTCCATCATTTTTAGATAATTGTCTGTAGTTTCATATTCCCAATCTATATCATCAGAGTCTCCATCAAGTCCAGCTATGTTCTTTCTCCAAGGACTTATAAATTCTTTAGGAAGTGGTGCCATAGATATTCCATCTTGACCTAAAACCTCAGTAGTGATTCCCTGACGTATTTTGATTTCATTGTATGGATTTACTAAAGTTATAAGATCCGAATGACTGTGAGTATCTATAAACCCTGGACTTACAACCATTCCCTCTACATCTAAAACCTGATCAAAATCACCTTGTATATCTTCTGATATTTTAGATACTTTGTCTCCTTCTACAAGAATATCTGCCTTAAATCCCTTTTCTCCTGTACCATCTACAACTAAACCATTCTTAATTAATATTCCCATTATAATCACCTTCGTATATATTCATATTTTTACCACAAGCTCAGAGCTTGTATTTTGAATTATCAATTCAAAAACAAACTCTTAATGCTCGTAGATTTGTTCATCTTATAAATATAAAGATTTTAATATTCCGTAGTATCCTAATGCACCATTGAATAATTGTTCTTCTTCTATATATTCATCTATTGTGTGAGCAAGATTTTCTTGAGATGGTCCAAATCCTATAGTCTTTATTCCTTTTTCCCCTGCATAGTGACTACCATTTGTACAGAAAGAGTATTGAGTAACTTCAGGTTCAAGTCCTACTTCTTTTAACCCTTTGTATGCGATTTGAACAAACTCATCTTTTTCATCATATAACCAACCTGGGAAGAATCTCTCTCCTTCGATTGTCTCTCCTGTATAACATTTTTCTACTCCTATAGCATAAGAAACTTTAACATTTAATTCTGAATCTTCTTTTCTCATTTCTTCTAATAAATCTTCGATTGGCTTAAGTACAGATTCTTTTGTTTCTCCAACTAAAAGTCTTCTATCAAAAGTAGCCTTACAGTAGTCTGGAACTACTGAAGCTCCTGGATATGGAGAAGATTTAATATCAGTTAAAACTAATATTCCATCTCCTAATACCGGATGATTTGTTGGTTTTAAATTTTGTACTTTATCTATAACTTTTGACATTTTATAAACTGCATTTATACCTTCTTCTGGGTTAGCTGAGTGAGCAGGTTTTCCAAAAGTTTCTATAACTATTTCTCCACGTCCACGTTGACCTATCTTAAGGTTAAGTCTTGAAGCCTCACCTATTACTACATAATCAGGCTTTATATTATCACTTATTTTTCTAGCTGAAACACCTTCAAATATTTCTTCATGTACTACTCCTGCAACATAAAGATCTCCAGCAAACTCTTTATTCATATCCTTTGCAAAGTATGAACAAGCTGCTAACATAGCACTTACAGCACCCTTCATATCAGAAGCTCCACGACCATAAATTTTTCCATCTACTATTTCTCCACCAAAAGGCGCTTGAGTCCATTTTGAATCATCTGGTACTGGAACAGTATCTATATGTCCATCAAATAATATTTTCTTTCCTGGTTTATTTCCTTTAATATGGCATATAATATTACCATACTCGTCTACTATACAATCATCAAATCCTAATTCTTTAGACCAACCTTTTATAGCTTCAACTACTTTACCCTCTTCTCCAGAGTAACTTTGTTGACGAAGTAAATCTTGACAAATTTTTGTAAGTTCTTCTTTTCTTTGTTGATTCATTATTTCCATTTTTAAAATCCCCTTTCAATATAACTTCTATATATTATAAGCTTTGATGCTCTCCACCCCACACAATACTTCTGTACTTATCAGGATCTGTATCTCCTTCTGTACTGAATAAAAGTACTCTTGAGTTTTCATCTAACTTAAGTTGCTCTTTTAAATCTTTCATATCTTCTCTTGTCATTATTGCATGTATTAAACCTGCTGAAACTGCACCTGACTCTCCAGATACTACCTTTTCATCCCCTCTAAGTGGGTTCCCTAATACTCTCATTCCATTAGCAGCAACCCAATCAGGACAAGATACGAACATTGAAGTATAAGATCTTAAAACTTCCCATCCTATAGTATTAGGCTCTCCACAAGCAAGACCAGCCATAATTGTTTGCATATCTCCACCCACAAATCTTGGCTCTCCATCTCCTGCTAAAGCAGATTTGTATAAGCAATCAGCTAAATCTGATTCTACAACAACTGTAATCGGGCAATCTTCTTTATATACTGATGCAAAGTATCCTTGAACTGCTCCTGCTAAAGATCCAACTCCTGCTTGAACAAATACATGTGTTGGTCTTTCAACTCCATATTCTTTAAGCTGTTCTGAAGCTTCAAGTGCCATTGTTCCGTATCCTTGCATAATCCAAGTAGGTATTTCTTCATATCCTTCCCAAGCTGTATCTTGAACTACTAACCATCCGTTTTTATCAGCATTTTCAGATGCAAGACGTACAGCATCATCATAGTTCATATCAGTTATACTAGCTTCAGCACCTTCTTTTCTTATATTTTCAAGTCTAGTTAAAGAAGATCCTTTTGGCATATATACTACTGATTTTTGCTTAAGTTGATTTGCAGTCCAAGCTACTCCTCTACCGTGGTTACCATCAGTAGCTGTTACATAAGTTATTTCTCCTAATTCTTTTCTTGTTTCTTCATCTGTTAACTTTTCAAAGCTAAGCTCTGATATATCTTTGTTAAGCTTACCAGCAAGATATTTACCCATTGCAAAAGATCCCCCAAGTACCTTAAATGCATTAAGACCAAATCTATAAGATTCATCCTTGATGTATATTCCACCTACATTTAAGTTTTTAGCTAAATTATCTAATTTAACTAAAGGCGTCTTTGTATATTGAGGAAAACTTTGGTGAAAATTTTTAGCCTTTCTTATTTCTTCATCACATAAAAAATCAAGAGATCTTTTTTGATCTAGCATCCCATTTTTAGTATATTTTATTTTTTGATCCATACCATTTACCTCCATGTTAATTTTTTATTTTTCACACCAATATATATAAGCAACTCCCATGCCAAGAAAACATTTTCCAATAATTTTTTTTATCTGAGAACTCTTAAACATTGGAATTTACAGTATTTTAAACGATATAAAAGAAAAAAAAAGAATAAAAACCTATTTTTGTAAGTATTTTTTTAACAAAATAAGTTTTCATTCTTTTCATTTTGGAAAAAATAATTTTCATTTTGAAAATTTCCATCTATTTAAGATTGTTTTTCTACATTTTCGACTATTTTTCAACTATTTTATGTATATTTTTTAATTTTCATTTTGAAAATTTCTATTTATTCTTCCTTTAACTTTCTATATAACGTAGTCATGCCTATCCCAAGCTTCTTTGCAACTAATGTTTTTCCCCTAGTATCATCTCCATATTCTTCTAAAGCTTTAAGTATATATTTTTTCTCAATTTCCTTTAAAGGAAGTATTTTTTCATTTGATATTTCGCTCATGATAATTTTTTCTTGAGGTTCTTTTATATATTTAGGTAGCATGTGTGGCATTATAATTTTATTTTCATCTGCCATATTCATCATAAATTCAACTACATTTTCAAGTTCCCTTACATTGCCAGGCCAGCTGTAATTTTTTAAAAGTTTTTTAGTCTTATAGTCTACACTCTCAACCTGTTTTGAAAATAGTTTATTGAACTTATTTATAATATTCATCATAATAATTTCAATATCATCATCTCGTTCTCTAAGAGAAGGAATTTCTAACGGTATTATATTTAATCTATAATATAAGTCTTCTCTAAAACTTTTTTCTTCTATTAACTTTTTTAAATCTTTATTAGTAGCAGCTATTACTCTAATATCCAACTCTATAAGATGATTAGATCCTATTCTTACAAGAGTTCTCTCTTGTAAGATCCTAAGTATTTTTACTTGAAGAAATAGAGGCATATCTCCTATTTCATCTAAAAATATAGTTCCTTTATTTGCAAGTTCAAATTTACCTATTTTCCCGTTAGGATCTGCTCCTGTAAAAGCTCCCCTTATATATCCAAACAATTCACTTTCTAATAAATTATCTGGTATAGCACCACAGTTTATTGCAACAAATGGCTTATCCCATCTACTACTTTCAGAATGAACAGCTCTTGCTATAAGCTCTTTACCCGTTCCACTTTCACCTGTAATAAGTACAGTCGAGCTAGAATTAGATATTTTTTTAATTTTTTCCTTTATCTTCATTATAGAAGTTGAATTACCTAGTATATTGTCTATATTTATTAAGTTAGGAGCTACCTGAAGCTTGTTTTTAGAATTATTAGCTTTCTTTATTTTGCTAAATATTAGTATTTTATCACATGAATGTATATGTGGAAATACAGGTATTAATTTTCCTATAAGATATATACTTTTATCCTTTACAGTTAATTTATATTCTTCTTCACCGGATATATTTTCTTTTATAACAGAAAGTTTGACTTTTACATTATCATATTGATTTAGTTTCAATTGATTTATAGCACTTGAATTCATATCTGTTATAATGTCATCTTTATTTAATACTACCACTCCCTTGTCAACACTATCTATTATTTGATTCAATAGATTTATCATAGATTGTTTTTTTTCATGTTCTAGATCTTCATAGGCCTTCATACTTATGAATTCACTTATCCTATCTAAAAATTCTAAATACGAATCCAAATTTTCACTTAAAAGTTGTTTTTGCTTTTCTTTATAACAAACAAGACCTATCACTCCTATTATTTCTTCATTCAGCTTTATAGGCTTACATATTAACATTGTTTCTATGCAACTTAATTTATCTCTACATTCTTGGCAAAATTCATGTTTTTTAGGATTTTTTATTACATATGGTTCACTGGTCTTTAATACATGTTTGTATATAGAACCTTCATTAGACATATCTTGGTTGATTTTATCTTTATATATACCAGTTCCAGCTATTCTATACAAATTATTGTCAACTATTTCAACATCTACATTTATAATAGTAGATATTGTATTGGCATATTTGATTACCGTATCTTGTATTTTTTTAAGTTCAGTATCTTTCATAATTTCCTCCTTTTTGTAAAATGATTATGATTATTCATTTTATATTGAGGGAATAAGATTTACAAGTTATTTCAAATTTCTAGATAAATTTAGATATTATAAAAGTAACCTTGGTTAACCGTTTTAAATAGAAAAAAGCCATGGCACTTATGCCACAGCCTAAACTGTATAACTATTTTTTTAAATCATCTTCAAAGCTTTTTGCATCCACTTTCAATATCCTTATCCAATTTTCTTTATAGCTCATATAAATACGTCCATACATATAAGTTCATCTGAATACAATACTGTATAGTATTTGATATATCTCGTTTTTATTCAATATTTACTATTAATAATTTTAATTATTCTATTATTAAATTTACAATTCCTCTATTCTGTTATTTTTATGATACATCATAATCATTATATTTAAAAATCCTATATACATAACAAGGAATATTGCTAAACTTGTAAAAATACCCATATTGTTAATGTTAAATATTCTAATTATAAAATTAGTGACTAAAAATCGTGCTAATGTAGATACCATAGTCATATTTTCTATTTGTTCAAATGTATATCTATTTATATTTTTATTTTTAACCCAATATATAAATAGAGAGTTAATCCAAATAAAAATTGGAATAAATAAAAATGCTAATAAAAAATTAATTATAACTTCAAATATTAATTCTAATGTAACATTGGTATTAATATTTACATTTCCTATTTTTAATAGATAATTCATAAAGAAAATTATACAAATTGTAAAGTACAAGTATGACTTTAAATCTTCTTTTGTTTTATTTGAAGCTTGTATATATACACTAGGGTCTATAAAGCTTCTTATAAATATATTTATATTTTCCTTATTAAAACTTTTAAATATATCTTTTAAAACCTTCATTTTCACATTATCCCCTTCATTTTCACATTTTAGAAACTATTAAACATATTTTTGAAAACTATATTCTACGTATATAATAACATATTTTTCCTCACATGTGAATTTAACCATTTATCGTTTTTATAGAATGGGATATATACTAATTATTAATCTATTACTAAAACAGTACTATATTTATTGTAAGTTTCTTCTAAGTAATAATTAAACATAGTTATAGCTTCACTCTCATTTAACTCACTCAATTCATTAAGTATATTAAGATACTTATACTGATTCTCTAAATAGCAAAAGGATATTATTAAATCGTATCTATCTTGTATTAAAACTCCATACCTTGTAAAAATATCTTCTTCAGGATAATCATCTTCTCTATATTCTGAAAATGTATGAACAGCCTCTCTTATGACTATGTTAGAAAACACAGAATTGTTTATGTCTGAACTAACAGAATCCATAATAGTATTTTCTATTAATTCATACAGATAACAATTTCTATGTACAAACGATTCTCCTTTTTTTATATCAACTTTTAAATTTAAAAATTCTTCTATATTCATATATTACCTCCATTATTTTTATTAGTAACCTCTTATTTTAACTATATGTTTTAAATTTTTTACCACATTAAATCATACTATTTTTAAATATTTAAATCAATAAATTGCATATAGAGGTGCTTTTATAATAGATCCTAAGGAATTCCTATTGGGTGGGATTATGTGGGAAAATATTAATTAAAACAAAGGTCATAGACATTACTATGACCTCATCTTTATTTTATTTAATATAAATACTCCTCCAATCTTATTTATTAACGATTTTATGAATATATATCAGAAAACTCTATATTGATTTTTTCCACTTTACCTTCATTACTAGATATTTCATCTGATAAAATAGTTTCATAATCTATTTTTGCATTAGCAGGGATTTCAATAATAAACTCACTTCCTCTTCCATATTCACTATTTAAGTATATGTTACCTTTATGTTCTTCTACTATTGATTTTACCAATGAAAGTCCTATTCCACTTCCTTCTTTTTCTCGATTTAATAAAGGGTGTACTTGTCTAAACCTTTCAAATATTGTTTTTTGCTCCTCTTTTGGAATACCTATTCCTGTATCTTTAACAGAAATAAGAATACTTTCATTTTTATCATATATATTTACAAATATACTTCCACCTTCATCTGTGAATTTAATAGCATTAGAAAGTAGATTAAGAATGACTCTTTCCATTTTATCAGCATCACACGTAATAATTTTTTCTTCTGTTTCTGTATCAAATATTATATTTAGATCTTTACTCTTTATATATTCTCCTACTGACATAGTTATATCTTCAACAACTTGGACAATATTATAGTTTTTAAAATTCATTTTTAAAAACCCTGCATCTATTTTTGTCATATCTATTAAATTATTAATAAGTCTAAGAAGTCTATAGCAGTTTTGCTTCATTATAGGGGAATATTTTTTATAATATTCATTTTGTTGATATTCATTATCATCAGAAACTCTATCTATAAGCTGTATACTACTTAATAAAATATTTAATGGTGTTCTCAGTTCATGTGATATATTTGAAAAAAATTCTGTCTTTAGTCTCTCATATTTCAATTTCTCCATAAGTACATTTTGCTTTTCTTGTTCTCTTTCTTTCCTCTGAGAAATATCCCTTATGATTGTTAAGACAGCTCGTTTTCCCTTATATTTTATTACATTCATTGACATTTCAACATCAAGTAATTCTCCATTACTTTTAACTATTTTTTCTTCAAATGTTGGTGTAGTAATATTTAATTTTTCAACTGTATTAAGCATATCTAGAACGTTTTTTTTATAATCGTCTTTAACAAATTCTGTAACGCTTTTGCCAATTATATTCTTAGGATCATCTCCCCCAATTATTTTTATTGTAGCCTCATTGACAAATACTACCCTACCTTTTTGATGAACAAATATTCCATCAGGACAAAGTTTCACAAGCTTTTTATAACTTTCTTCATTTTCTAAAAGCCTTTTAACTCCTTGTGCAATCCTATGTTTTAAAAAGAGAGTATTTATTAATAAAAAAATAATAACAATAGTACTTATTATTAAAGTATAATTCTTCACATTATTCTTAGTAAGATATATAGTGATATATTCCCATTTAGACTTTACACCTTCTATTTCACCACCGGACATGTTTTTTATTCCATCATTTATAAAAGTTAATAATTCCTTTTCTCCTTTTTTAACTCCAACTCTTAAAGGTTGTGTATATATTGTTTGTAAAAGTTCAAAATCATTCAACTCAGGATAATAAAAAGATATATTTCTAATATTATTATGATAATCCACGCAAACAGCTTTTACTTCCCCTCTATCTACAGCTTCCATTACCTTTTTAAGATCTTTATATACCAATAACTTTATATTAGGATAATTCTTTTCTAAATAATCTTTCGCATAGTTTTTTTCTGTAACACCGATTCCCAAATCTTTAATATCATTAATATTAAAAGCGTCTACATCTTCTTGTACATATATTCCTGTCATAAGATCTATAATAGTACTTCCAAAATCCATATATTCTGATCTATCATCTTTATAAAATAGCCCTAAATGTATTTTTTCTTCTCCATTTTTTATAAGTTCTATCGATTGTGCCCAGCATGTTGGGTCCTTAAACTCTACCTCAACATTATTAGCCTTCCCCCACGCCTTCCAAAAATCGATTAATATACCGTTAGGATTACCTTCTGAATCTAAATAGCTAAAGGGTTTCCATTCTCTTATAACTGTTATTTTTATCTTTTTAGGGTTTTTAAATATTTCTTCTGTGCTGCTAATAGATGTACAGCTAATCAATACAATCATAATAAGTATGCATTTTTTTAATGTATTTTTTATTTGTCTATTCATATATGTCTTATTTCCTTCCAAAAGTTTTCCTAATATATTAACATTCTGCAGTCTTTTATATGATTTATAGTATTTAATAAATTAATTAAACATTATAAATCATATAAATATACCTAATAATTATTTGTGATATATTAGTTTTTTTAATATATATTTTTAAATAACANATTTATCTGAATTATATTTTGATAATAAATTAACAATAAGGAGCTAAATTCAAATCTTTGATATACTTGTAAACAATTTGATAGATTTATAAGCAATTATTAATTTTATCAATAAAAAATTTATTCAATAAACTATATTAAATCAACTTAAAATGTGTATATTTTTTCCAATCCATACGTTATAATTGATACTATATTAACGAAAGGTGTGGTCTAATGAATATATTATTTGAAAAGCAAGAATTTCCTTGTTCCTGTATTTATTAAAGTTTTACTAAATCTACAAAAAATAATAATACCGTACTAGATTTTTCTAATACGGTAGTCAATTTAATTGGTGGAGACGAGGGGAGTTGAACCCCTGTCCGAAAGTTTTTTCCCTAAAACTTCTACGAGTGTAGCTGCTAATTTTTATATCATCTTTTTTAACGCCTAACAGCAAGCTTTAAAAAGACTAGTCTTAATTATTCCATCTTCAGTCAAGACACCCTAAAGATAGTTCCCCGCTTAAATGGCGCTCTACTTAAGGTTGCGGGTAATCTTAGTAGAACGAGCAGCATTAATTAAGCTGCTAGTGCGTAATTATCGTTTGCGTTTATATTTAAGTACTGATTTTTACGTGAACCAGTAAAACACGACTCGCTACTTTAAGTTCCAAACCCCCGTCGAGACCATTACGCCCCCGAGGTTATTATTTTAATATTTAAAATATAATGAGTAAATCTATAAGCCGAGTTCTGTATTAAATAGCCATCTGTCTAGGCCTACTGTTGCCAGTAGGCTCAAGCGACCTACCAACGGAACGAGAGCGAGCAGCCCTCTATTTATGTTCCTACTTGGTCTTGCTCCAGGTGGGGTTTACATAGCCAGCTAGTCACCTAGCTGCTGGTGAGCTCTTACCTCACCTTTCCATCCTTACCACAAATAATTGTGGCGGTTTATTTCTGTTGCACTATCCTTAGAGTCGCCTCCACTGGGTATTACCCAGCACCCTGCTCTATGGAGCTCGGACTTTCCTCGTCTACCTATAAAGGCATCCGCGACTATCTGCCTTACTCATTATTTAGTTTTTCTGTCGATAAATCATATGATATCACCTTATCATACGAGAATCAACTGTAAATTTATGTAACCAAGCTTAATGTTAATTATTAAATAATCCTGCCCCTTCTATGATTTCCTGCTCCATAAATAAGCTTGCAACGGCTTCTTTATAATCACTTAACTTTTGTGACTTCTTTATTTTTTGAGCATATTTTTTATTATTTGAAAATATATAAATCATATATCCCCATAATTCTTTCATTTTAAATATTGCATTTCTATCTTCATTAAATAATTCTATATATTTATTTAAAATTTCATCATGAAAGTCTTTTAATACTTTTTTATCTATAAAAGTATTATTTTTTATCTCATTAATTAATCCTGGGTTGGCTAGTATACCTCTTCCAAGCATTACTGTTTTTACTTGTGGAAAAGCTTTTATCAATTTATTATGATCATCAACAGTGAAAATATCACCATTATAACATACTGGATTGGTGCTTAAAGATAATGCATCTTTAAATACTTCTAAATTAGGTTTATTTCCATAAAAATCTTTTTGTGTTCTAGGATGAATAATTAATTCTTCTATAGGATATTTATTATAAATTTTTATTAGCTCATAAAATTCTTCTGGACTATTCTTTCCTATTCTAGTTTTTATAGAAATTTTCATATCATCTATTTTAAATATTTCATTTAAAAACATATCAAGTTCTTCTCTTTTAGCCAAAAACCCTGAACCTCTATTTTTTGAAACAACCGTTCCAACAGGACATCCTAAATTCAAATTAACTTCGTTATAACCTAATTGTTGTATTTTTTTTGATAAATTGATAAATCCTTCCGAATCGTTAGTAATTATTTGAGGTACTATATTCATACCTTTATTATTTTCAGGCAAAATATCTTTTAATTCTTTAGTTTTAAGACTTTTACTTTCATTTGTAGCAATAAAAGGTGTAAAGTATTTATCAATATTATGAAAAATTTTTTCGTAAGAATTTCTATATATGTACCCCGTAATTCCTTCCATTGGTGCTAAATAATATTTCATTTATATTACTCCTTGTATAAATATTCTAAAAATATTATATCAGCCTTCTTTCTTCTTATCTACATTATTAATATAAAAATTCGCTTCATGCTAACGCATGGCTCATGTCGCCAACGAGTCCTAACGGGCTCCGTTGCTCAAAAATAGTTGTAAATTTAGCTCTTTCATCAATATTATCAACAATTTAAAAATCATATAATTTCATTAAGCGTAAAATAAAAAAACGACAATATTTGCATAAATATTGTCGTTTGTCTCTTCTTAACTAAACAAAATAATTATCTAAAGAAATATACTCTATTTCTTCATCATTTTTCTTTATATTAATAGCTTTTATAAATAATTTAGCTGTATCTATAGATGTAAATATTGGTATTCTTCTTTCTGTTGCTTTTCTTCTAAGCTTAAAACCTTCACTTTCAAGACTATTTCCAATTGTAGGAGTATTTATAACTATATTTATCTCTCCTTTTAATATAAGGTTATTTAATTTATCTACATCTACTTGTTCACATGAAATTTCATTATTATTTAAAAACTCACTAGTTCCTTTTGAAGCATATAATTTAAATCCAAGATTATCGTATTTTTTTATAATTTCAAGTGCTTCTTTTTTATTAATATCACTTAATGATACATATATTCCTCCGTTAGTTGGAATATCTATATTTACTGCTCTAAACCCTTTATATACAGCTTTATCTAAATTCTTATCTACCCCTAATACCTCTCCTGTTGATTTCATTTCTGGACTTAAATATACATCAACATTTGCTAACTTTTCACTAGAAAAAGCAGGTATTTTTACCGCATATAATTGTTTATTTTCTAAAAGTCCAGTTCCATATCCTAGTTCTTTTAGCTTACTTCCAAGCATAGATTCAACTGCTAATTTAACCATAGGAATTTGTGTTACCTTACTTAGTATTGGTACTGTTCTTGAAGCTCTTGGATTTACTTCTATAACATATACTTCTTTTCCATCATATACATACTGAATATTAACAAGTCCTACTATCTTAAGTTCTTTAACTATTTTTTTAGTATAAGTAACTAGCTTATCTATAGTCTCTTTACCTAATGTCACAGTAGGATATACAGTTATACTATCACCTGAGTGTACTCCTGTTTTTTCAATATGCTCCATTATCCCAGGTATTAATATATCTTCTCCATCAGATATTGCATCTACTTCTATCTCAGTTCCCTTTACATATTTATCTATTAATACTGTATGTTCCTTACTTAAACTTACAGCTTCATTCATATAATTTTCAAGTGTTTTATCATCATAAACCACCTGCATAGCACGTCCCCCTATAACATATGAAGGTCTAACTATTACAGGATATTTTAATTTATTTGCTGTATTAAAAGCATCTTCTAAGTTAGTTACTGCATATCCTTTAGGAGTTGGAATACTTAGATTTTTTAATATATTACTTAACTTTCCTCTATCTTCTGCTAAATCTATAGATTCAAATGAGGTTCCAAGTATATTTACCCCTTTTTCTGATAATTGTTTAGTTAAGTTTATAGATGTCTGTCCTCCAAATTGAACTATAACTCCATCTGGCTTTTCTTTATTTATAACGTTCATTACATCGTCTATATATAAAGGTTCAAAATATAGTTTATCTGATGTATCAAAATCAGTACTTACAGTTTCAGGATTATTATTTATAATTATAGATTCATATCCTTTTTCTTTTATTGCCCACACTCCATGAACGCAACAGTAATCAAATTCTATCCCCTGTCCTATTCTTATAGGTCCTGAACCTAACACTATTATCTTTTTATTATTAGATATTTCATTTTCATCTTCTTTATCATAACAAGAATAATAATATGGAGTAGTTGATTCAAATTCACCACTACAGGTATCTACCATTTTATATACTGGATATATATTGTTATCTTTTCTAATCTTCTTTAAAATTTCAAAATCTATTCCTGATATTTCACAGATTTCCTCATCTGTAAATCCCATGGCCTGAGCATCATAAATTATATTTTCATCTATAGTTTCTTGCTTTAATTTATTTTCTATTTCAACTATATTGTTAATTCCATATAAGAAAAACTTATCTATCTTTGTTAATTCAAAAATAGATTCTATATCTATTCCTATTCTTAATGCCCCCGCTATAGCAAATAGTCTCTCATCATCACTCATTTTTATTTTTTCAATTATCTCATCTTTATTCATATTAGTAATATGAGGTATTCTAAGTCCTGTAAACTTTGCTTCAAGACAGCTTACTGCTTTTAATAAAGCATTCTCAAAACTTCTACTTATAGCCATAACTTCTCCAGTTGCTTTCATTTGAGTTCCAAGCTTTTTATCAGCTTTATTAAATTTATCAAACGGCAATTTAGGTATTTTAACTACTACATAATCAAGACTTGGTTCAAAGAATGCACTAGAATTTTTTGTTGCATAATTTTTAAGTTCATCAAGACTGTATCCTATTGCAATTTTAGCTGCTATTTTTGCTATTGGATAACCTGCCGCTTTTGATGCTAAAGCACTTGATCTACTTACTCTAGGATTTACCTCTATTACTATATATTTAGAGCTTTCAGGATCTAATGCAAACTGTACATTGCATCCACCCTCTATTTTTAAACTTCTTATTATATCTATAGAAGCAGTTCTTAACATTTGATATTCTTTATCTCTTAGTGTTTGAGATGGTGCTATAACTATGCTGTCTCCTGTATGAACACCTACTGGGTCTATATTTTCCATATTACATATAATAATACAGTTATCTTTTTTATCTCTTATTACTTCATACTCTATTTCCTTCCATCCAGCTACACTTTGTTCTAATAGTATTTGATTTATTGGACTACTTTTTAATCCATTTTGACAAGTATTAATTAGTTCTTCATAATTATTAGCAATACCACCACCAGTTCCACCTAGTGTATACGCTGGTCTTATTATTACAGGATATCCGTATTCTTTAACAAATCCTTCACATTCTTCAATATTATTAGCTATTATACTCATAGGAACTGGCTGGTTTATATCTATCATTAGCTTTTTAAATTCTTCTCTATCTTCTGCTTTTTTTATAGTATCACTATCTGTTCCTAAAAATCTTACATTATATTTATCAAGTATTCCTTTTTCCTGTAACTGCATCGCAAGATTAAGAGCAGTTTGACCTCCAAATCCTGCTAATATTCCATCTGGCTTTTCTTTTTGAATTATATTTTCTAAGCTTTCTATATTAAGAGGCTCTATATATACCTTATCAGCTATATCCATATCAGTCATTATAGTTGCAGGATTAGAGTTAACAAGAACTGTTTTTATTCCTTCTTCCTTTATAGCCTTACAAGCTTGAGTTCCTGAATAGTCAAATTCTGCTGCTTGACCTATAACTATAGGTCCCGAACCTATGATAATCACTTTTTTTATACTTTTATCTAATCCCATTATTTATCCCCTCCTAATACAGATATAAATTTATCAAATATATATGCAGAATCCTGTGGTCCAGGAGAACCTTCTGGATGATACTGAACTGAGAATACTGGAAGATTTTTATGTTTCATTCCTTCTATTGTATTATCATTTAAATTTATATGAGTTACTACCATATCCTTATCTTCTATACTATTTTTGTCTACTGCATATCCGTGGTTTTGAGATGTTATATATGATTTATCTTTCTCTATATCATATACACCATGATTTCCTCCTCTATGTCCATACTTCATTTTGTAAGTATTGCCACCAACTGCTAGTGCTATTATTTGATGCCCTAAGCATATTCCTAGTGTAGGTATGTTTTTTATCAATTCTTTAGCAGTTTCTATTGCTTCTTTAACCTCTTTAGGATCGCCAGGACCGTTACTTAAAAGTACTCCATCTGGATTTATACTCATTATATCTTCAAAAGATGCATTATATGGAAATATAGTTACATCACAGCCTCTTTGCTTTAAGTTATTTATTATATTTTGTTTTACTCCAAAATCAACTACAGCAACCTTATAACCTTCTCCTTTTATATTAATAATTTCTTTAGTGCTTACCTTTTTCATCCAATCATCTTTGATTTCAGTATTATTTAAAATTTCTTTTATCTCATTAATTGATAAATTTTCACTAGATATTACACACTTTAAAACCCCAGAGTTTCTTATCTTTTTAGTTATACTTCTTGTATCAACTCCATAAATACCTACTATATCCATACTTTTAAGCATCTCATCAATACTTTTTTCACTCATATAATTTGAAGGATTATTCGAAATATTTCTCACAATAAATCCTTTTGCATGTATTTTTAATGATTCGTTCTCAATATTATTAACTCCATAATTACCTATTAAAGGATATGTCATATTTATTATTTGACCTGCATAAGAAGGATCAGTTAGTATCTCCTGATACCCAGTCATAGAAGTATTAAAAACAAGTTCTCCAACAGTAGTACCTATTTTTCCAAAAGCTTTTCCTTCATATACACTTCCATCTTCTAAATATAAAATAGCATCCATTTTATCACTCCATTCAATATTAATTGCATAATTCAGATAAAGCTTTATCCAATATATCTAAACACTTATCTATATCTTCCTTAGAAACATTTAAAGGAGGTAGTATTCTTACTACATTTTCTCCTGCACCTACTAATAAAAGTCCTTTTTCAAAACACTTACTAATCAACTTGTTTTTATCAATATTTAGCTTTATTCCAAGCATTAATCCCATTCCTTGAATTTTATCTACAGCTTCATATTTCTCTTTTAATATTGAAAGATTATTTATAATATACTCACTTTTTTCATCAACTTTATCTACTACTCCATTATCCATTAATTCATTTAGCACTGCTAATGATACTGAACATCCTAAAGGATTTCCTCCAAAAGTACTTCCATGATCACCAGGAGTAAATGCATCAGATGCTTTTTGAGTTGCAAGTACAGCTCCAATTGGAAAACCTCCACCCAATCCCTTAGCCATACATATAACATCAGGTATTACTTTAAACTTTTCATATGCAAATAAACTTCCTGTTCTACCTATTCCACACTGTATTTCATCAAATATTAAAAGAGCATTATACTTTTCACATAAATTCTTTACTTCTTTTAAAAAATCTATTTCGGCAGGTACTATACCCCCTTCTCCCTGAATAGGTTCAATTATAACTGCACAGGTATTTTCATCTATTTTACTTTTCAAATCCTCTATATCATTAAACTTACTACTCTTTACTCCACTCATAAGAGGCATAAAATCTTTTTGATATTTTTCCTGTCCTGTTATAGCAAGAGCTCCCATTGTTCTTCCATGAAAAGAATTTTCCATAAATATTATTTCATTCTTTTTACTCGTTCCATTATTTATTCCATATTTTCTAGCTAGCTTAATAGCTGCTTCTACTGCTTCTGTTCCGCTATTGCAGAAAAACACTTTATCATGGTCGCTATAATTACATAGTTTTTGCGCAAGCTCTAATTGATTTGTATTCCAATATAAATTTGAAATATGAATAAGATTATTGCTTTGCTCATTTAAAGCTTTTATTATAGTTGGATGAGAATGTCCCAAACAATTTACTGCAACGCCTGAAACAAAATCAATATATTCTTTTCCATTTATATCATACACCTTACTGCCTAATCCTTTTTCAAAGGTTACATCAACTCTTGAGTAAGTATTCATTAGATTATTTTTATTCATTATTTAAACCTCCATATCTTATTTAAATATTTCCTATAGTTGCAACCATTACAGCTTTTATAGTATGCATTCTATTTTCTGCTTCATCAAATACAACTGAATGTTTTGATTTAAATACTTCATCTGTAACTTCCATTTCTTTCAATCCGAATTTTTCATATATTTCATTCCCAACCTTAGTATTTAAATCATGATATGCTGGTAAACAGTGCATAAATATAACATCTTTATTTTCAGTTTTATTAATCATATCCATATTAACTTGATACGGCTTTAATAGTTTAATTCTTTCTTCAAATTGATCTTCTTCTCCCATTGATACCCAGACATCTGTATATATTGCATCTGCATATTTGACTTCATTTATATCCTCTGTAAGAGTAATACTCCCTCCTGTTTCTTTTGCAACTTCTTCCATTTCATTAACTAACTCATCACATGGCCATAGTTCTTTTGGGGCAAGGGCTACAAAATCCATTCCCATTTTAGCTGCACCTATTAATAAAGAGTTTCCCATATTGTTTCTAGCATCTCCAACATAAACGAATTTAACTTTATTAAGTGGTTTATTTACATGTTCCTTAATTGTTAAAAAATCAGCTAATATCTGAGTTGGATGATACATATCAGTAAGTCCATTCCATACCGGAACGCCAGCATTTTGAGCTAAAATCTCAACTGATTCTTGTTTAAATCCTCTAAATTCTATACCATCATAAAATCTTCCTAAAACTTTAGCTGTATCTTCTATTGATTCTTTTTTACCCATTTGACTGTCACTATTTCCTAAAAAAGTAACATGACCGCCTTCATCAAATGCTGCAACTTCAAATGAGCATCTAGTTCTAGTAGAAGTTTTTTCAAATAGTAACACTATATTTTTTCCATCTAGCAAATTTCCTTTTATTCCTGATCTTTTCTTTGACTTTAAATCTCCTGCTAAACTCAAAAGATATTTTATTTCATTCTGTGTAAAATCCTTTAACGTTAAAAAACTTTTTCCCTTTAAATTAATTGCCATTTTTATTTCCCCCTTCTATCATTGTTCCCATTCCTTCGTTTGTAAATATTTCTAATAATATACTGTGTTCTCGTCTTCCATCTATAAGATGAATATTTTTTGTTCCACTTTCAAGAGCATCGATGCAGCACTCAAGCTTAGGAATCATTCCACCTTTAATTATTCCTGATTTTATATACTCTTTTATTTTTTCTGTATTTATACTTGATATAAAAGTTGATTCATCATTTAAATCTTTATATATTCCTTTTACATCAGTTAAAAGAATTAGTTTTTCAGCTTTTAAGCAAGAGCTTATTGAAGATGCTGCATAGTCTGCATTAACGTTATATATATTTCCTTCTAAATCACATCCAATAGGAGATATTACTGGCAAGTGATTATTTTCAATTAAATCTAATAATAGTTTTTTATTAATACTTACGACTTCTCCAACATAACCAATATCTATTTTTTTATTATCCTTAAATATATATTTTTTCTTTGCTTTGATTAAATTTGAATCTCTTCCACTGATTCCAATAGCACTAATATCGTGACTACATAACTTTGAAGCTATTTCCTTATTTATTTTTGCTGATAGAATCATTTCAACTGCTTCCATAGTTTCTTTATCTGTAACTCTTAGTCCATCTATAAAATTACTTTCAACGTCTAACTTATTTAAAAATTTAGAGATATAAGGACCTCCACCATGTACGATTATTACATTGATTCCAACAAGATTCATTAAAGCCACATCTTCTATAAATGCTTTTTTAGAATTTTCATTTTTCATTATGCTTCCACCGTATTTTATTACGAAAGTTTTACCTTTAAATTTTTTAATATAAGGCAGTGCCTCCATCAGCAAAGATATTTTTTGTTCATTCAATTTTTTCACCCCTTCTTTATTTCAGAATATTCTGTATTTAAAAAATGCAGTGTACTAAAAAACTCTCGTCTCTTAATCAATTGATTAAGAGACGAGAGTTACCCCGTGTTACCACTCTTGTTGACATAAAAATATAAAAATATATGCCCACTCGTATGATTTTAACGGAATCACCGTATTTTCGTACTATTATTTCAGAAAATCTCCTCTAGGACTCTCTTCAATACAGTTATGTTACTAGACTCACACCTACTCTAGCTCGCTGAAACAATCACCATATTTACTCTTCCTTTCACAGGATTTAATATTTTTTTCGTATATTTATATATAAAAAAGTTCCCATCTCTTAAATTTAAGAGACGAGAACTTACCCGCGTTACCACTCTTGTTAACATAAAAATATATAAGTTTATGTTCACTCAATTGATTTTAACGTAATCACCGTATTTTCGTACTATTACTTCAGAAAATCTCCTCTAGGGCTCTCTTCAATACAGTTATGTTACTAGACTCACACCTACTCTAGCTCGCTGGAACAATCACCATACCTACTCTCCCTTTCACAGGATTTAATATTTTTTTTACTAAGCTTGATTTCGAATTATTTTTAAAATTAATTATAATTTCTTATTTTAGATTTGTCAACATTTAATTCTGAATATTAATTTTTTCGCTAATGTTGTTGAAATAGATTATATATATATTATAAATAATAGTCAATATAAATTTTTTTAAATTTTTTTAAATAATATTATATAAAAAAATATATTTTTATAGTTGACATTAAATTGAAAAGTGTCTATAATAAATTTCAACGCAACATCAATTTAATAATAAAAGATTCTATGAAGTGGAGAGTAAGTATAATGATTGTTTCAGCGAGTTGGAGTTGGTGGAAGTCCAGCAGCATAGTTATACCCAAAAGAGCCATGGAGGATATTTTCTGAAATTGCAGTAAGAAAATACGGTCCCACCGTTAATGGACAATGAGTGGATATGATTTTTTTCATATCAATTAGAGTGGTAACACGGGAATATTCTCTCGTCTCTTTGTATTTAAGAGATGAGAGTTTTTTTATACAAAAATTAATAATTTATTTAAATCCTATGAAGTGGAGAGTAAGTATAATGATTGTTTCAGCGAGTTGGAGTTGGTGGAAGTCCAGCAGCATAGTTATACCCAAAAGAGCCATGGAGGATATTTTCTGAAATTGCAGTAGGAAAATACGGCCCCCGCCGTTAATGGGCAATGAGTGGATATGATTTTTTTCATATCAATTAGAGTGGTAACACGGGAATATTCTCTCGTCTCTTTGTATTTAAGAGATGAGAGTTTTTTTATACAAAAATTCTAATAAAGAAGGTGATCTTGTGATAAATGCAGGAATAATAGGCTCAACAGGATATGCTGGCCAACAGTTAGTTTGGTTTTTAAATAGTCATCCTGATGTTAAAATTAATTTTTTATCTTCTCACAGCTACAACGGTATTTCTTTTTCTAAAATATATGGAAACTACAGTAAAAAACTAGAATCTATATGTATAGATATAAAAGAAGCAGAAAATAAACTTAGTGAAATAGATATTCTTTTTATTGCTTTGCCTCATGGTAAATCATTTGATTTAGTAAAAAAAGCTTTAGATTTAGGTATAAAAGTTATAGATTTAGGAGCAGATTTTAGGTTAAAAGATCCTAAGATTTATAAAAAGTGGTATGAACTAGATCACAAAGCTACTAATTTATTACCTAAATCTGTATATGGTTTACCTGAACTAAACAGAAATATCATAAAAAAATCTAATTTAATAGCAAACCCTGGATGTTATCCCACTGCAAGTATACTAGCTTTAACTCCTCTTTTAAAATTTAATATTATTGATTCATCTTCAATAATTATAGATGCTAAATCAGGAGTATCAGGTGCAGGTAGATCTTTAAATACAGCCACTCTTTACGGAGAATGTAACGAGTCAATAAAGGCTTATTCAGTATCAGCACACAGACATACACCTGAAATAGAACAAATGTTATCTCAGGTAAATAATAAAGACGTTTCTCTATTATTTACTCCTCATTTAGTTCCAATGAATAGAGGAATACTAGCAACCTGTTATGGTAATTTGATAAAAGATGTTTCTGAAGAAGAATTATATGAAATATATAATTCATTTTATAAAAATGAATCATTCGTAAGAGTAATTAAAGAAATTCCAGAAACCAAATGGGTTAAAGGCTCTAATATTTGTGATATTGCTATAAGAGTTGATGAAAGAACAAAGAAAGTAATAATAATATCAGCAATAGACAACCTAATAAAAGGAGCTGCAGGACAAGCAGTTCAAAATATGAATATTATGTTTAATATAGATGAAAATAAAGGATTAGACTTACTGTCGATGTTTCCATAGATACACATAAAGAAAGGGTGACTAAATTGAAAATATTAGAAAACAAAACAATTACAGATGTTCCTTATTTTAAAGCTATAGGTATACACTCTGGAGTAAAGAAAAAAAGAAAAGATTTATGTATTATATATAGTGAAAAAGAAGCAGTAGCTGCTGGTACTTTTACTCAAAATAAATTCGCAGCAGCTCCAGTTATTGTAAGTAAAGATCATATAAAATCTGATAATACACAAGCAATAGTTATAAATAGCGGAAATGCTAATGCTTGTACTGGTGATGATGGAGTAGATAATGCATACTCAATGACTAAAACAACTGCCGATTGCTTAGGATTATCTTCAAAAGAAGTATTAGTAGCCTCTACTGGTATAATAGGTCTTCCACTTCCTATGAATATTATTACTCCTGGGATTAAAGATGCATGTGCTCAAATCTCATATACTGGAGGAGACTTAGCAGCTGAAGCTATAATGACTACTGATACTTTTACTAAAACTTTAACTGTAGAATTAGATATAGATGGTGAAAAAATATTAATAAGTGGTATAGCTAAAGGCTCTGGAATGATTCATCCTAATATGGCTACTATGTTAAGCTTTATAGTAAGCAATGTAAATATATCTAAAGATATGCTATCAAGTGCACTAAAAGAAAGTGTAGATGATTCATATAATATGATTTCTGTAGATGGGGATACTAGTACTAATGATATGGTTATAGCCATGGCAAATAAAACTGCTAACAACTCTATTATAGATTCAAAAGATGATAATTTTATAAAATTCAAAGAAGCTTTAGATTTTGTAAATAAAGAGCTTGCTAAAATGATAGCAAAAGATGGAGAAGGTGCTACAAAGCTTTTAGAAGTTTCTTTAAATAATGCTAAGACTCTAAAAGATGCTAAATTATGTGCTAAATCTGTTATATCTTCTAGTTTAGTAAAATCAGCATTTTTCGGAGAAGATGCCAATTGGGGAAGAATAGTATGTTCTTTAGGTTATTCTAATGCAGAATTTTCTCCAGAAAAAATAGATGTGTTTTTTCAAAATAAAACAGGAACTATACAGCTTTTCAAAAATGGAAAAGGAATTTCTTTTGATGAAGAATTAGCAAAGAATATATTGAGCCAAGAACATATAAATATAATTATAGACTTAAAAGATGGTCAGTATTGTGCAACTGCTTGGGGATGTGATTTAAGTTTTGATTATGTGAAAATTAATGCTTCTTATAGATCATAATACGGTAATATTTTCTTATCAGGTAGTGCAAATAAAAAACTTAGCTGTATTAAATACAGCTAAGTTTTTTATTACATACTCTTAATTTAATTTAAATATTTGTATGATTTCTTCAAGCTCTCTTGACATATTTGCTAATTCTTCTACCGATCTAGTTATTTCTTCTATAGTTGCAGATTGTTCTTCACTTGAAGCAGCTACTTCTTCTGTGTTTGCTGCTGATTCTTCTGAAATAGACTCTATTTCATCTACTAGATTCACAATATTTTCTGCATTTTTATTTACTTCTAGTATATTTTTGTTTGCTATATCTAATTTATCTTTTGTTAAATCGAATCCTTGTATTATTTCTTTTAAAGAAATTCCTACTTCTTTTACAACTAATTCTCCTTTTTCAGTTTCTTTATTACCTTCTTCCATTGATACAAGAGCTTTTTTAGTATTTTCTTGAGTTTTATTTATTAATTTTTTTATATTATCTGATGATTTAATTGATTCTTCAGCAAGTTTTCTTATTTCATCCGCTACGACTGCAAACCCTCTTCCAGATTCACCGGCTCTAGCAGCTTCAATCGCTGCATTAAGTGCAAGTAAATTTGTTTGATCTGCTATATTATTTATAACTTGTACTATATTTCCTATTTCATCAGATGTTTTTTCAAATTCATTCATTATATTAGATGTATAATTTACACTATCTTTAATTGCATTCATCTGTTTTATCATATTATCCATTTTTTCTCTACCATCTAATGCTAATTCACTTGTATTATCTGCATTATCTACTACATCATTAATTTCATCATTAATTTTTTCTATATTACAAACTACTTCTTTTATATTATTTGAAACTAATGTTGTTGATTTAACTTGTTTTTCTGCTCCATTTGCTACATCTTGAGTTGACATAGCTATTTGCTCTGAAACTGCGGAAGCCTGCTCAGCTGCTGAGAATAGTTGCTGAGAATATGATGATACATTCAGTGCAACATCTTGAATTTTGCTTGTTATATTCCTTAAATTATTTATCATTTTATTAAAGCTATCTGCTAATACTCCCACTTCATCTTTACTTTGAATATTTATATCTTGCGTTAAATCCCCATTTGAAACTTTATCTGCTACTTCAACAAGTGTTTTTAATGGATTTGTTATCTTTTTTATTAATAAAGCTATTATAATTCCTCCAACTATAAAAGAAATAATTGCTATAATTATAGATTTAACCAAGAGCATTTTTAATGCATTATTTATATGTTTCATAGATATACCTATATCTACAGCTCCTATATGTATTCCATCTTTATACAAAGGAACCAATACATCATAAACTTCTTCTCCTTGATAATTATATTTAGATGAATACGCCTTACCTTCAATAGCTGCAGTTTTACTTCCTTCATCATTTAACTCTATTCCTATTCTCTCTTTATTACTATGAGCCACTGCTTTTAAATTTTTATCTATTACAAGAGCATATGCAATATCTTCTTGATTTGCTATTCTTTCAACTTTTTTTTGAATATCCATTGATGATTTTAATTCTTCTATTTTATTGGCTAATATTCCCACTTGAATAAAACCACCATTTTCTAAAGCTACAGCTCCATATTTATAATAATCATCTGAATCCTCACTTTTTCTTATTTCTTCAATTACTTCTTTTTTTTCTCCTCTTATTATAGCTTGTACAGCACTATCTTCTGGATAGCCCTCTCCTACATATTCTTCAAAATTTGAATATAATGTTATTCCTTTTGAATCCTGTATGTTTATCTCTGATACTCCTGTAAGCTCTGCTATTTTGACTAAAAGTTCATTGGATATATTAGGATTTTGACCTATAATTTGACCTACAGTTTTTATTTTATCTGTTAAAAGAGATTCTATCTGATTTAAAGCTAAATTAGTAGTTTCAATTTCATTAGCCATAGCTTCGACTAACTCCATACCCATTTTTTCCGTTTCGTTTATCATTTCTTTTTTTATACTACTTAAAGAAACTCCAGCTAATATTGATATTGTTACTAAAAATACAATCAAAGTCGTTGTTATAATTTTAAATGATATAGAATTATTTCTAAATTTTAATATTTTCTTCATATTTCATCCTCCCAATATTATATCTTTTCTTTTTATGTTTTTAATTAGTACTTGCATTTTATTTTAAAATCAGCACTTCACACCTAAATCACATTATATTTCGACATTTTTTTTAAACACTTTAATGTTTTTAAAATATTAATTATAATTTTTTTAAAAAATTATATTCTTCATTTCTAAAATTCAAAATCAAGCACACTTATTTTGTTAAAAAACAAAAGATGCCTATGATTATAGACACCTTTACTTTAACATTTTTTAATATAATATTTATATTATATGCTTGGGCAAACTGGCAATCATAGGATTTTATAATCCCTTAGACCCATATCTTTGCGTCCTTATCTTTCGATAAGTTTGCTAGTATCGTCATACATTCACTTTTTATTTCATTTCAAAATTACAACTTCACCTTTAAATTGTATCACATTTTGGCATAATTCCCCACGTTTTTTTATTACTTTTAACGTATTTTTAACATTAATTATCTATATTTTTTAAATTATACTATTTTTTTTCAAGCATACCACTTTTTGATAAAAATTTTTTAATTTTTTTAAGTCCATCTATGTCTGAATCCTTTATTTCAGGATTAAAATCATACCAATTATACATCTGTTTTACATCTTCTCTTGAAAGTCCAGTTTCCTGTAAAGTTATCTTAAAGGATTCTTCTAAATTATTCTCTATATACTCAACACTATTTTTTTGAACCTTTAAAAATTTCTCCACAATTTGTGGATGCTCTTTTACTATTTTATCACTCTCTACAACTACAATAGTCCCATCAATTAGATTTTCTCCAGTTGTAACTATTTTAGCTCCACCTTTTATAGCTTTTAAAGCTGCTGGTCCTGCTACCAGTGCTGCATCTAATTGAGAATACCTACCTTCTTAATTTTTTCATACAATATATATAAGTTCATTGTATACAAATGTTTTTAAAACCCTTGTTCCTTTAACCACGCTTCTGCTTCTTGTAAAGTATTAACAATTTTAGGCTCTAAATTATTTTTAGCTTCTTCTAAATGATCTTTTTTTTCTATATGCCCACCTACTACTAAAACCACTTTTACTAAATTATTTTGTGCAAGCCACTCATTATGTTTTTTTATTTCTTCTTCTATTAAAGAAATTTTATAATAAACAGCATTATTGCATATAGCAAAGGGTTCTCCTTTTAATAAAGGTATAACTTTTTCTTCATACAATTTATGAAAAAGCTTAAAATTATCTTTTTGCCATACACCAGAAGGCTTTTCATATACTATATTCCTTTTTGTATCTACCATTACATAACTATGTCCATTCAAAAAATCTAGATAAAATTCTTTTACGTTATTTTCTTTATTGTTCATTACTTATTCACCTTATAAATTCTGTAATTTTTTTATACATTACTAAATGATTTACCTTTTTCTCTTAAAAACTTTTCATCAATAAGCATAACTTTTAAATCTTTCTGTGTCATCTTTTCTTCGAACGCTTTATCTATTCTATTAATTCTTATCCCTATGTATCCTCACCTATATTTTAAATCATACCAGAACATTAGTTCTTTAAAAATATAATAGTTATCCTTGGAGGTATTTTATGTATACTAATGATCAACTTCAAATAATTATAAATTCTTTAGACTTTTCAATTGATAGATTAGAAAATCATCTAAAGTATAGTTCTAACTATCTGTAAATTGAAGAAAAGAAAGATATACAATCTGCTATTAAAGATTATAAACAAATACAATTAAAAGCAGAGTGTGTTTTAGAAAATAATGAGATTGTAAAAAATTTAGGAAATAATGTTTAAAAGATAGCTTTTTATAAACTACTTTTATCATTATCTCTATTTTCTTTCATTATATTCAAAGTTTCCAACAAACACTCACCTTGTGTTCCATAATTATTTATATAATGATATACCATTTGTTCTAAATATGCCAATTCATCCTCATCTAAAGTATTAGCATTATTTATTAGGTTAGAAATTCCACTAAATATAGAAAAATCTACTCCTGCATTTACATCTTTCATGTCAATACCTCCCTATATTTATTACCTATAGTAGTATTGACTTGTTTAAGGTATATATACATGGAAATATGAGATTATGCTTTAGTATTTGATTTTCCTGCAGGATTAGTCATTCCGTAAAGCCCAGAATTAGTTAAATTATTATAAACATACTTTGTTGGTATAAGCCATACTTTTCCTGTTCCTCTAAATACATTTAATAATCCTTCTCCACTAGTTGCAGAACCTATTAATGATTTAGAAGATGTTTCAACTGTAAAATTAACATTTCCAGTTCTGAGTATAGCAAAGTTTCCATCCACCTTTAATGTTTCATTATTTAATTCATACTCTATTATTTCCTCTTTAGGTACAGGTACTTCAAGAACTACAAGACCACTTCCATAAAGTTTAGTTTGAAAAAGTCCCTCTTGACCAAGTAGTGCTGATGATACATTTTTTTGCATAGCTGCTCCAACTTCTACAGTATCTTCACAAGCATAAAACACTCCATCATCAACAATAATCTCTTCATTTTCAAGTTCCACAATCACATAGTGACCAAAACTAGGTTCTAAATAAATTTCTCCTGTTCCTGAATATTTTGGTTTAAATGTTGTTTCTCCTGTCACGCTTCCTTTTAAGAACTTTTTACCAAGCCCCATAATTCCTCCGATTTTATTATTCATTTCTATATTACCTTTTAAATAACTTAAAGCTCCTCCTTCTAACCTAATTTGAGTATTATTTAAAGTTATTTTCACTTGTCTAAGTTTAATATTTGAATCTTTCATAAAAGATAACATTATTGCACTTGATACATTACTTCCCCCTCTTAATTCTTCAAATTCTAAAATTTCAATAGATACATTTTCATTATCCATTGTTTCTATTACTTTAATATTATTTTCATTATTATTAATATTAGCTTTCATA
The DNA here is from genome assembly GCF_037844525.1 of Tepidibacter sp. Z1-5. Lineage (NCBI taxonomy): Bacteria > Bacillati > Bacillota > Clostridia > Peptostreptococcales > Peptostreptococcaceae > Tepidibacter > Tepidibacter sp. Z1-5. The sequence continues at coordinate 81,112 of NZ_JBBMMD010000009.1, forward strand.
AATCTGCCCCCTTATTTTTTCAAATAGTTCTACATAACATTTTATTTATTATATCACAAAACATTAATACTATTATTTTTTCATATAATACATCTGTATCAAAACAACTTATAAAGTTATATATTATTTCCTGAGAAATATTTATTTATTATTCTTAATTTTTCGAATATTCTTAGTTATAGTTCTATATTTACCTAAAGTAGCTACCAGGTTGCCCTAATCTTCTTTTCATATTTCCCAATCCAATTTTTAAAGATAATCTTATCTAGATCCCAGTCAGCTGTGCTATCATTATCTATCTTCCAAGTTTCTCTTTCTTCGTCCTCTACTTTTAAAACCATATCTGACAATCTATAAAAATGTAGTAAAAAATAGCAAGATTATATTAAATGATTTGTCTCAATCAGATTTGTCAAAATCAACTGGATTAAGCGAAGAAGCTATACAAGGACATAAATGTAATTGTATTCACCCAAGTAGAAAAGACTTAGATAAGTTTTTGATTTAAATTATATATGTTCTAATGGATATTCTAAATTTTTATATTGATTTTTTTAATAAAATATCTAAATAAATATATAAATACTACAAATATATACTCGTTTGTTAATCCTTTATAAAATTTAAAACTAATTTAAAGGTTTTTGAGTTTTTCTATCTAATTATACACTTTATGATATAAATATTTTCTGTACAAAGAATGTTTATATCAACATCAAAAAATACACTACATGCTTTATGAGTAGTGTATTTTCATTTATATATATTTTTTTTAATCTATCTATTATTTATACAAGCTATTTTACTATCTGTATCTTGAAATTCCTTCATAAGAGCAAACCCATTTTCTATTAAAAACTTTTCAGCAATAAGCATAATTTTTGCTTTTCTTATACATGTATAAAGGACTCAAATATCATTGCCCAAATTCTAAAATCAAATCTAATCCAACTACACCTATGAATTTTCCATTTTCATAAATACCCTTTGTTATAGTAATCACTTTATTACCACTAATAATGTCTGTATATGCCTCTGTAATATATTCTCCTTCTTCCTTAGTATGTCTGTACCAAGTTCTTCTTCTAGCATCATAATCCTCTGGGAACTCCATATATGGTTCTATACACACTTCTCCTGTTTCTTTTGCAAAATATATGTACAGTATTGATTCATCTGCAGTATTTTTTATAAAATCAATTAATAATTCTTTAATATTTTCTGAATCAGCCTTATTGTTTATTTGTTGGCATAATAAATTCAATTTTTCTTTTGCATCTGATATTTTCAAATTATATTCTTCGTTTATACTTTTTTCAATTGGTTTTACATAGTTTTGTGGATCGACATACTTCCCATGTACTCTAACTTCAAAATGTAGACAAGGTCCTGTTGCTCTACCAGTAGATCCTGTTTTTGCTATTTTGTCCCCTTCTTTTACTTGACTCCCCTCTTCTACAAGCAGTTCACTACAGTGTGCATATATTGTAACAATGCCTTCTCCATGATCAATAAAGACTACATTACCATATCCTCCAACTTCTTTAGCTAGTATTACCTTCCCCCCTGCCGAAGCAACAATTGTACTTCCTTCTTTAGCTGGTATAGCTATACCTGTATATATTTTTTTACCCTTGATTTTTGGTATATAATATGACCTTCCAAAATAAGCACTTATCCTATTACAACTCGGTACAGGCCAGGTCATTTTTTTAGTTTCAGATGTTTCTATTATAATTCTTTTATTTTCAGCATCCCAATCTACATCTCCACCAAATGTTTCAGTAACAAATCTTATCGGAACTAAAGTTGTTCCATTTACGACTTTAGGAGCCACTTCTAAAGTAAATTCTTCATCCTTAATCTTTGCTATAAAGCTATCTAGCTGCAAACACACATTAATATCATCCTTCACTGCAGATACAGATTTATCTTCGCTATTCCATATTACAGTTGCTCCTAATGCTTCAAAAATAGTCCTCATAGGGACAAGAGTTGTTCCTTTTTCGTTAATTGGCTCAACAGGGAATGTCATAACTTCACCATTTAATATTATTTCATTAATATCCTTTGCATATATTACACCTGTAAAAAGTAACATAACACATATTGATATTAATAATATTTTCTTCATTGTTATGATAACAAACATAAGAATTCACCCCTTTGTCAGAAACATATGCTTTTCCACGTCTGTAACATCTCCTTGTGCAAAAATCTTTTCCAAGCCTTTCCTCATCGTGTTGCAAGTCACAAAATAAAATATCATATACCATTTCTTTATTGTTGACCTTCTTTATTATACAACCAGATAGAGCATTTAGTCTTGAAAAATGGGAAATATCAAAAGAATAATACCCGTTTGTTAATATTTCAGGCTTGTATTTAAGCATAGACAGCAAAGAATTGTTTCCAACAGAATTTAAAATAACATTACAAAATTTACTTTTTTTTTGGATAATAACAATGATAATTTCATTTTATTTACTTTATATTCTTTAGGCAACTTACTTATACTCATTTTTCATCACCTCTACAACAATAAATTTCACCCTTTACATTTATTGTATATTTTATCATATAACAACCTATTATTTAATACTTTGTATAAATATAGTATTATATATATGAAGCAAATACATAACATTATGGAGGTTGCATTTATGTTAAACATCTCAAATAGAAAACAATATACATATTTACTTAAACACTCTATTACAAAATGTACTGAATTTATTTTGGTTGTTGTACCTGAAATAGAATTAAATACAAATGGAGCAAAAGTATTAGATAGATTAAAACCATATTTAAAAGAAAAAAAGAAAGGCTATGAATGGCCTGGTACTCAAAGGTTTGAAGATGGAGATCCTGTAACTATATATCACTATTCTTTAAATGAACATTCCATAAACATATTACTTCAATCTGCTGATAGTTTATATTCTTGGGTACAGCCTAATCTACCAGAAGATTTGTGTTTCATCAAAGAAGATGGTTCTGTTTGGGTGTATACTTCTTCTCATGAGGAAATGAGTTGGGTTGAAGATGAATCTGATGAAGAGCTTAATTTTATAGAAAATATTAATAATTTAGCTAAATAAACTTTAATAGTTATGTTATCGTGTATATAATCAGAAATACTCTGTCCGTATGATCCTAGCAAGATAGCTAAAATCGTGTTTATACATAACTAGCATCATTTCTAATACTATCCATAGCAGTTTTTCCTTAATTTATCTATTCAATTCTTTAACTAAAACTTCTTTTCCTTCAAAAGCAATTCCAATCTCTATTATATTTTTTATTCCTTTGTCTACTAATTCCTGTCTATAATTTCTATCTTTTATTTTGTTACTTGTAAGTTGTTTCCCTATTATTTGTTCAATCTTTCGATGGAGCAAATGTAGCCTCAAAAATTACTGTTCATAAATGCTACCTTTAGCTTAATAGACAAAAAAGAAGCCATGGCACCTAATCAATGCCACAGCTTCAACTTCTTCAAATCAATCTCTCATCGTATATATTCAAAAGCCCAACCTTCTTAATTCTTTCATACAATACATCAGGATCTGTTGTATATAAATTTCTTGCCTTCATTCTTTCAAAGAAAATAGATCCTGCGAAGGTGAATCTCAATTTATCTCCTCCTTCTTTATGCATCATTTCATTTGCATAAGATACTATATCGCCAATAACTGTATTTGCAGGAAGCTGTAACAGAGGAATTCCTATCGTATTTCTAACACTATTATGCCCCGCTAGAGACCCTGTGCATATAGCTTCTGTATGACCTACATAAAGCCCACATTTTTCTCCAGCAACAAATAAGTTGTTAAGACCTATAACCTTTAAGTTATTATCTCTTGGAGCAATAGATAAATATCTTATAGAGTTACCTATACCCGCTGAATACGGATCTTCAAATTTGACATTTTCAAACCCCTTTATCCTTCTAAGCTTTTCTAAAGGATAAAAAGGAGCCATTAATTTTGCGTGTCCTGTATCTAGAAGAACCAGATTTTTAGCAAATGCCTCCAATGCATACTGCTGACATACCTTTATATCTAATTTTTCTTCATTAATTTCTTCTTTTGGAAGTGGTATTATACAAACCCCATTTTTATTTAGTTCCTCTCTTATTTCATCACTTAAAGATTCTTTATTGAGTTTTATAGATCCACTAAAAGCACCATATGTTCCGTTTTTTCTCTTTCCAATTATATCTTCTATACCACATTTTTTAGTAATACTAACTCTTCCACCAAACGAAGGACATCTTAAGACACACATAGAACAACCATTACCATACTTTAAGCAATTTCCCATCGGACCTGTTGATCCTGTAGTTTCTACAAATGAATCAGCTATAATATTAGTATCATTATCCAATTTTATATATTTAATAGTTTTATCTTCAACATGTGCATCTACAACTCTTGTTCTAAAGATTATCTTTATTCCCATATCTATTATTTTATTTCTAACTGCGCTCTCTATAAGTGTCACATCGTATAAGCTGGCGTGAGCATGGTTGATAGTATTGCGACAGTACCAAAGCATATTAACCTTAAACTAAAACCTGAAAAACCTGAAACATATGAACTTTCAAGTTCTGATACTATTGGAGAACGTATTAAAAAGCTTAGAATGAATAAAAATCTAAAACCTAAACAATTAGGTGACTTAATAAATATTACTGGTTCTGGTATAGCCAATTATGAAAGTGGTGTTGCATATCCTTCAAGAAAGGTTTTGATTAATCTTGTAAATGTTTTAGGAGAAGAAGTTCTTTGTGATAGTTATTCTAAATTTATTATAAAAGATTATGGAGATATTCTAAAGAACTGGAGAGAAAAAAATAAACTTACAATTCATGCAGCTACTAAAATATTAGGTATATCTGAAAATGCATATATAGGTTGGGAAAAACAAAATACAATTATAAGCAGAAAAATCTACTACAAACTCATTCACTATTTCAATGAAATAGATAAATAAATAAAAACTATGAGCATTAACCTATACTATATTAATATAAGAAACTAATTATCCTAATTTCAAACCCAATACATACTTGCTAATTATTTGTAAAATTTCAAATTTATTTAAAGGTTTTTGAGTTTTTTTGTCTAATTATACCTTTTGTGATATAAATATTTTCTGTGCAAAGAATCTTTATATCAACATCAAAAAATACACTACTTATATTATAGGTAGTGTATTTTCATTTATATATGTATTTTTAATTCTATTTATTATTTATCAAAGCTATTTTAGTTACTACATCTTCAAATTCCTTCATAAGAGCAAATCCATTTTCTCTTAAAAACTTTTCAGCAATAAGCATTACTTTTAAATCTTTCTCTGTAATCTCTTCTTCAGACTCCTTATTTATTTCATTAATTCTTCTCCCCATATATCTTCACCTCTATTTTAAATTATAACAGAACATTAGTTCTTTTAAAATATAAATTTTTATTATATTTTTTCTATCAATGCTAATAATTAAAATATAAAATTTGGCCATGGAGCTTTTTATATATAACAATAATCAACTTAAAATAATATTAAAACCTATAACAAAAAACATTTTTCAGATATGCAGTATACTAACTATCATGGAAAACATTTCTTAAATAGTTTTAACATAAAACTTAATCTTATCATTTTCAATTTTAGGCTCGATATAATATTCTACAATTTTGTCATTAGAGTTTCTATATTTAATTCTCATTTCAACCGAAGATATATAACTACTTATTATTTTTATATCTTTTTTGTTATTTATTAAGTCTAAATGTTGTTTCAATATTTTTTCTCCATTAACTATATCTAATACTTTGGTATTATTTCTATTTAAAAATACATAATAAGAATGATTTATCAAATAAAATCTACCTTGTTTTTTACCATCATTAAATCCTTCATTTATCCATCTCACATTATTTACATGTTTTCTTAATAATTTAGTTAAATTTATATAGTTTTTAGGCTTATTTTTATATTCTTCGAGTTCCCATAAAGTATCATAATCGTATCTATTGTAATAATCCCATAGTATATATCTATATTTATAATCAATAACTTTAGTAAACGCAATAAATAAAAATATCGCAATCAAAATTTTTAATATAATCTCTTTTTTATGTTTTAGGATTATTTTTTTATAGTTTAAAATACATATTAATATTATAGTAAATGGTATGCCTATAAGGTGAAAAAATGGAAGAAAGCCTACTCCGTATAATTCTTTACTCATTTGAAAAAAATATATAATATAAAATATTAGAAAAAATAATACATTTATTAAATTAAAAATAAAAATTTTTTTCATGAATATTACTCCTTTTAAACAATTTTAATATCATTAAATCTGTCTATACTATAGAATACACTAAAATTATCTTTTATAAAAGTTATGGTTCTTTCCACTGTTAGTTGAATAATTAAGTTGATTCAATATATAAAACCTTATTTTTTAACATTTCAAAACTATTTCTTCCATACATTATACGTTTAATTACTTTTAATTTATTGATACTTCCTTCCGCTAATCCATTGTTATATTCATATTTAATTGAATTTTTAACAGCTTCAATATCTCTTTTTATACCATTTATAAAAGAATTTATGTATGAATTATTTAGTGATTTTGCTTCTACAATCCAATTTGTAAGATTTTCTACGTTTTTTTCTTTTAGCAATAACTTAAACTTACTGATAAGCTCTATAATTTTTATATAAAATGGATATTTTTTATTTATAATTTCTATTGTCTTTTTATCTAATTCAGGTATACTTTTTAGAGATTTATATAGACCTCTTAATAAAATACTTCTTTTTATTGTAATTATTTTATTTCTAAAACTTTTAGGATTACTATTAAACTCCTTTTTTAACTTGGAACAATAATGTCTTAGATTTGAATTAGATCCTTTATATCCTTTTCCTGATATAACTCTATATATCGCAGCCATGCTAATTCCCTTGCTTAACATATCTTTTATTTCTATTTTATATTGATCTAGTATACTTAATCTTCCTTGACGAGTATATTTTGGGGTATATAATGGATCGATATATTTTTTAACAGTTCTTCTATCTACACCCAGGATTTCGCTTATTTTAATTAATGAATATTTTTCTTTATTCAATTCTCTAGCTTTATTAATTATTAGATTTTTTTGTTCCCTTTTTATTTGTTGTCTTTTTTCTAATGTATTTAAAAAATAGTCATTGAGATCTTCTGTGCTTAATTTTATCAATTTATTGTAAGTTTTAATATTTAAATTAAATTGTTTGCATGCTAATGACTTAGAAATTCCACTTTCTATTAATTTGCTTACCTCTTTCCATTTGGCTTCTAATGTTAAATATTGAATTTGATTTTCTTCAGCTTTTTTACCAGAGCATTCTTTTATTTCATCAATTACTACATTTACATTAAATTTTGTTTTTAGATATGTTTTACAATACTCTGTCAAATTTTTTAATAGATGAAATCTATCACTTACTTGTATAGCTTTTGGGTGTGCTAAAGATATAGCATTTTTATATACTATTGAACCATCTCTTGAAATAACCTTTAAATTTTCATATGTAC
>NZ_JBBMMD010000010.1:0-58546 GCF_037844525.1 Tepidibacter sp. Z1-5
GACTACCTGGTTGATAGGTTCAGGGTGTAAGCTCAGTAATGAGTTCAGCTGATGAATACTAATAGATCGAGGACTTAACCTAATTTAAATCTGGTCAATTTTGAAGGTATTAATTTGTAATATTTTAATATGCGGGTGTAACTCAGTGGTAGAGTTCTGGCCTTCCAAGCCAGCTGCGAGGGTTCGACTCCCTTCACCCGCTCCAAATATGTGGTTATTATAGCAAAGAGGATACACCTGTTCCCATTCCGAACACAGAAGTTAAGCTCCTTAGCGCCGATGGTACTTGGGGGGCAGCCCCCTGGGAGAGTAGGACGTAGCCACGTAATCTTTTTTGTTTAGGTGGAAATTGTATGTTTAAAAGATTAGATAACTTCCTAAAAAATTTACCTGCTATATTATTCATATTCACTATGCTTATTATAAATTATTGTATAGCTAGAATGAATTTGTTTAGTTTTTTATCAGATAATAACGGAACTAGGCATATATTTATATCTAAATATAATCAATTTTTAGAAAGTGTAATTATAGCACCTTTTTTTGAGACTTTAATTTATCAAAAGGTTCTAATATCATTGTGTTGTATGTGGGATGAACTTAGAAAAAGAAAATATTTGATAGTCATTATATCCTCTTTTATGTTTTCTTTAAATCATAGATATAGTCCTCAGTATGCAGTAGAAACATTTTTCTCTGGGGGGATGATATTTGCATATTCATACTTAACTTATAAAGATAAAAGTAAATATAGTTTCTGGATAGTATTTTCGATTCACTCTTTATGGAATTTATTCGTTATGATATCTAATTGAAATTATATAGTTTCGTTAAATAAAAAAAATGGATGTCTCAAGATTATCTTGAGATATCCATTTTTTTTATTATTTAACGATAGAACATAGAGAACATATAAGAGAATAGAGCTACTCTAAAGAATAAACTTCCAACAGATGTCACAATTCCTATACCTACAGCCCAATAGCCAAGTGTCTTAGCACCTGAATAGATGGAGATTACGCCAAGTATTATACCAATTACACCAAATGTTACTGGATAAGTAAATAAAGATACTATAGAAGCAAAAATAGCTAGATATCCCATAATACTTACATTAGAACTATCTTTTCTTTTTTCTTTTCTATAAAATCGACTATCTGCTGTTAATTCTGGGGCATATTCTGCTTTATCTTGTTTACCAATTGAATCATCATATCTGTTAGAATCCTTATATTCTTTGCTCACAAAATCACATCCTTTTTTATATATTTAATATTATTCTTTTCAATTTTCAAAATAATAATTAGTTTTTTAATGGATATTGAGTTAAGATTTAACTATAATATTAAGTAGTTATTAAATCTATATAAAAGCTATATATATGTATATTATTTTGATATAATATTACTATAATTAATGTAGAAAGGATGGTTTATTTAATGATAAATCCAAGTCAAGTAGCTAAAGATATATTGAGTTCTGAGTACTTTAAAAATGCTAGAAAAAATGCTCAGATTTATTCAAATGATATTAATAAAATAGAAGAGATACTTTTACAAGTAGATTATAAATTAAATAACATGAAGTTTAATGAAAATGAAGAAAAAGTAGTTGAACTTGTTAGCAATATGAAAAATTTATATAGATTAGTTAAAGTGTATTATTCGGATGAATATGAAGATATAAATATAGAATCTATAGTATGGGCTATAGTAGCGATTAACTATTTTATAAGTCCAGTTGACTTTATACCCGATTCTATGGAAAATGTAGGGTATATAGATGATATGATAGTAGTGTACTTTGTATTAAGCAATATAAAATCGGAATTAGATGAATTCTTAATATGGGAAAAGAATAAAGAAAATATCTTCGCTTTATAAAGCGAAGATATTTTCTTTATAACGAATAGGAAATTATATTCCTCGTTGAATTGTGGATAAGTATAATTTTCGTTATGAGTTTCAAAAAAGTCTACCACTGAAAGCTTTTAAAAGAAAACTTTTTTATTTTGCATTTTAATTTATTTAATGTATAATGGTATGTAAAATGTGCATAATATCCAATAAATTATAAAATGTTGAGGAGTTTATTTATGAATATGGATGATATGTACCTTTTGTTGTCTCATATAAAAGGTATAGGATATAAAACTATACAAAAAATAGATGATTATTTTACTGATATTCAAAATTTTGATATTGTATCTGATGAAGAAATATATAAAATACCAAATATAAGTTTAAAAATAAAGAAAAATATAGTAAACTATAGAAGTTCGACTTATTTAGAGCAGATAAAGGAAAATCTAAAAAAACATGAAATGAATTACATAACAATAAATAATTCTAATTATCCTAAGAGGTTAAAAAATATATATGATCCACCTCATATACTTTATTTTAAGGGAAATAAAGATTTGTTAAATGAGTTTTGTATAGCTATGATAGGATCGAGAAAACCTACGAATTATGGAGTGTTCTGTGCAACTAAAATTAGCAAAGAACTATCATTACTTGGAATTAATATAATAAGTGGTATGGCAGTAGGGATAGATTATTATAGTCATGTAGGTTGTTTAAATGGACATTCAAAGACTATAGCGGTATTAGGATCTTCTATAGACATGCCTTATCCAAAACAGAATATACACCTTATGAACAATATAATTGAAAGTGGAGGAATTGTATTGAGTGAATATCCACCTGGAACAGAGGCTAGACCAGGATACTTTCCTATGCGAAATAGAATAATCAGCGGTATATCTGATGGAGTGTTAATAGTTGAGGCAAGTGAAAAAAGTGGATCATTAATAACCATGAACTACGCTTTAGATCATGGGAAAAATGTTTTTGCTATTCCTGGAAATATTAATTCTTTTATGAGTAAAGGAAGCAACAAGATAATAAAAGAAGGTGCTAAACTTGTTTCCAGTGTAGATGACATACTTGAGGAATACGATATTGTTTATAATAATGTAAAAAAAGAAAATGAATATCAAATAGATTTGTCTAATGATGAGGGAAAAATAGTTACTTTATTAAAGAATAATGGATCATTACATGTAGATTTTATTTGTGAGTATACCAGACTAAATATAAAAGATATATTAGGTATTTTAAACATTTTAGAAATAAAGGGTATAGTAACGGAGTTAGGAAATAAAATATATAGTATAAAATGAATTGTGGGGGTGCACTTAATGGCAAAGAACTTAGTTATAGTTGAATCACCAGCTAAAGCTAAAACTATAGGTAAATTTTTGGGTAGAAATTATACAGTCAAAGCATCCGTTGGACATGTTAGGGACTTACCTAAAAGTAAATTAGGGGTAGATGTAGAAAATGATTTTGAACCTTACTACATTAATATAAGGGGAAAAGGACCTGTTATTAATGAGTTAAAAAAGGAAGCTAAAAAAGCTGAAAAAGTTTTTCTGGCTACTGACCCCGATAGAGAAGGTGAAGCAATATCTTGGCATTTAGCTCATATTCTAAAACTAGAGGAAACGTCTAACTGTAGAATAGAATTTAATGAAATAACAAAGGAAGCTATAAAAAAAGCTATAAAAAATCCAAGAGAAATAGATGAAAAGGTCGTAGATGCTCAACAAGCTAGAAGGGTACTCGATAGATTGTTAGGATATAAAATAAGTCCTCTTTTATGGCAGAAAATAAGAAAGGGTCTTAGCGCAGGAAGGGTTCAATCGGTTGCTACTAAAATAATATGTGATAGGGAAAGAGAAATAAATAAGTTTGAACCTGAAGAATATTGGAGCATAGATGCAATATCTAAAATAGAAGATAAAGAAGTTGAGTTTAAATTTTATGGAAAATCAAATGAAAAAATAGACTTAAAAAATAAAGATCAAGTAGATGCTATATTAAATGAGATATCTAATAAGGATTTAACAATAGAAAATATAGAAGTTAAGGAAAGACGTAAATCTGGTCCTAAACCATTTACAACAAGTGCTCTGCAGCAAGAAGCAGCTAATAAATTGGGATTTTCTACAAAGAAAACTATGATAGTAGCACAACAGTTATATGAAGGTATAGATATTAAAGGTCAAGGAACAGTAGGTCTTATATCTTATATAAGAACAGATTCATATAGAATATCAGATGAAGCATTAGGAAAAGGAAAAGATTATATATTAGAAAATTTAGGTGAAAACTATTATAAAGGTTTTGAAAATAAGCAAAGAAAAGGGAAAAAAGTACAAGATGCTCATGAGGCTATAAGACCTACAGGTATAGATAGAACACCTGAACTAATTAAGGAATCTTTAAGTGATGAACAATATAAGCTATACAATCTTATATGGACAAGGTTTGTATCAAGTTTGATGGAAGATGCTGTATATGAGAGTTACAATGTAAAAGCTAAGGTTGGGGATTATATATTTAAAACAACAGGTCATAAGCTTAAATTTGATGGTTTCTTAAAAGTATATATATTTTCAAATAAAGAAGATAAGTTAATTCCTAAAATAGAAGAAGGTATGGAAGTTAAGATGGATAATATAATTCCAAAACAACACTTCACACAACCACCAGCAAGATATACAGAGGCAAGTCTGGTTAAAATCTTAGAAGAACTAGGTATAGGAAGACCTAGTACATACGCTCCTACAATAGGGACTATACTTGCTAGAGAATATGTAGAAAAAAAAGGAAATAGTTTGTATTTAACTGAACTTGGACTATTAGTAAATGAAATAATGGAAGAAAATTTCCAAAAATTTATAGATTTAGATTTTACTGCAGATATGGAGAATATGCTTGATTCAGTTGAAGAAGGGGATATACCGTGGAAGGATGTAGTAAAACAGGTATATAAGCCATTAGAAGAAGCTATAGAAATAGCACAGGAAAAAATAGAAAAAATAACTATAGAGCAAGAAACAGATGAAATATGCGAAAAATGTGGATCTAATATGGTTATAAAATATGGTAGATTTGGAAAATTTCTAGCGTGCAAAAATTATCCTGAATGTAAAACTACAAAACCTCTTTTGAATAAAGCTGGCGTTAAATGTCCTAAATGTAAAGAAGGCGAAATAATAATTAGAAAAAGTAAAAAAGGAAGAATATTTTATGGATGTGATAAGTATCCTGAATGTGATTTTATTTCGTGGAATAAACCTACTGGAGAAAAATGTGAGAAATGTGGCGAGTATTTAGTTCATAAAGAAACAAAAAAAGAGAAAAAAATAATATGCTCAAATAAAGAATGTGATTACGAAAAAAAGTCGAAAATTAGCTAAAAAACGTTGATTAATTTTAAAAATTGTGATAACATTTCAGATGTGTCATGTATATAGTGTGGAAAATTATAAAAATTCTAAAAACTTTTTTTGTTTTCATATAGTAAGATATACAGTGTAAAGAGGAGGATATTATGGCTAGCGAATTACTTGACAAAACTAGAAAAATAAATAAAATATTACAAAGATCAGGTACACAACCTGTTTCTTTCCCACAATTATGTGAAATATTAAGTGAAGTGTTAAATACTAATACTTATATAATAAGTGGAAAAGGCAAAATATTAGGAGCTCATCTATCAGATATCAAAGGAAGCCTTATTATATCTGATAAAGATACTGGAGAAGAAAAACTACCAGATGAATATACAGCCAATATAATGAAGGTTACAGAGACTGTTGAGAATATAACTGGAGATAAATTCTTAGAAATATTTAATGATGATATTGAAGGTGCTGACAAGTTTACAACTATAGTTCCTATTATAGGTAGCGGACAAAGAGTAGGAACTTTACTACTTTCTAGATTTGATAATGAATTTACAGATGAAGATCTAGTATTAGCTGAGTATAGTGCTACAGTTGTATGCTTAGAAATTCTTAGAGCTAAATCTGAAGAGATGGAAGACGAAATGAGAAAAAAGGCTGTAGTTCAAATGGCTATAGGAACTCTTTCTTATTCAGAACTTGAAGCTGTCGAGCATATATTCAAAGAACTTGATGGAATGGAAGGACTAGTTGTTGCTAGTAAAATAGCAGATAGAGTAGGAATAACTAGATCTGTTATAGTTAATGCTTTGAGAAAGTTTGAAAGTGCAGGAGTTATAGACTCTAGATCATTAGGTATGAAGGGAACTCATATAAGAATACTTAATGCTAAATTATTAGACGAGCTGAATAAAATTAAAAAGTAATATTATTTAAAGTCCTGTGTTATTTATACTAAAAAGTAATAAATAATATTAGGGCTTTTTTTAATTAATAATACCAAGAGAGTGGTGGGGAATATGAAACCATTAGCTGATAGAATAAGACCTAAAGAAATAGATGATATAGTAGGACAAAGACATTTAATAGGGAAAAATAAAATATTAAGCCGAATATTAAAATCTGGATATATAACTAATATGATATTTTATGGACCTCCTGGAGTAGGAAAAACTACTGTTGCTAACATAGTGGCTAATAAAACTAATAAAAAATTTTACAAAATAAATGCAACCAATTCATCTTTAGAAGATGTAAAAAAAATTATAAAAGATTTAGATAGTCTAGAATGTATAAATGGTATTTTACTTTATTTAGATGAAATACAAAACTTTAACAAAAAACAACAGCAATCGCTTCTTGAGTTTATGGAGAATGGAAAGATAACATTGATTGCAAGTACTACAGAAAATCCATATCATTATATTTATAAGGCTATACTAAGTAGATCTACTATATTTGAATTTAAGAGTATACAAAAAAATGATATAATGCAAGGAATTAGAAGGGCTATATCAATTATAAAAAAGGATTTATTTGATATAAATATAGTATTTGACGAAAATGCAATAGAATATGTAGCCAGTGTAAGTGGTGGAGATTTAAGGCGAGCTATTAATAGTGTTGAACTTTGTGTGTATTCAACTAATCCAAATGAAAATGGAGAAATAGCTGTAAATATAGAAAAGGCTAAGGAATGTACTCAAAAAAATATTTTAGATTATGACAAATCTGGAGATAGCCACTATGATATATTAAGTGCGTTTCAAAAGTCTATTAGAGGAAGTAATCCTGATGCTAGTATACATTATTTAGCAAGACTTATAAAGGCGGGAGATCTTATAAGTATATGCAGAAGGTTATTGGTTATTGCTAGTGAGGATATAGGGATGGCTTATCCAAATGCTATTACAATAGTAAAGTCTTGCGTAGATAGTGCTAATCAATTGGGGTTTCCGGAAGCTAGAATACCCCTTGCTCAAGCAACCTTATTACTTGCCACTTCTCCTAAGTCAAATTCTGCTTATAAAGCTATAGATAAGGCTCTTTATGAACTAGATACAAAAGATGTTGGTCAAATACCTAATCATATTAAAGATTCCCATTATAATGGTGCTAAGAATCTAGGTAGGGGTGTACAGTATAAATATCCTCATGATTATAAGAATAATTATGTAGAACAACAATATTTACCTGATAATATAAAGGATTCTATATATTATAGTCCAGGTGATAATAAAATGGAAAGAAATATAGAAAGTTATCTAAAGTTTATAAGCGAAAATTAAAAGGGTTTAGTATATATTTAAATATATACTAAACCCTTTTTAATGAGTAGAAAATTAGATGATTTTAAATCTATGGATAATCTTTTAATAAAGCTATATTTACAACTATTTTTGAGCAATAAAGACCGTAGGGATTGTTGGCGATATGAGTCACTGCGTTAGCGAGTAGACGAATTTTAACATCTGTGAATCGCATTTTTATCTTCGTAGTTATCTATATAATGTTGTTTGTTATTAGCTATCTTATATAAAGCTTTTATTAATACATCTATTTCATTAAAGTCATTGTATATGCCAAAACTTACTCTGACCATTCCTGGTTTTGGAGAATTAGGAATTAACATTTTTTCTTTTATTTCTTCTTTTGATACATTAAGAAGGTTTTGTATATAAGGCTGAGCACAAAAGCACCCATTTCTAACACCTATTCCGTATTCTAAAGATAGTATTTTTGCTACTGCTTCATGAGAAATCCCTTCAATATTAAATGGAATAATACTGGTTCTGTCTTTTATATTATCAGTATCTCCATAAATTTTTATATCAGGAATATCTTTCATAAACCTCATAGCGTAATTTAATAGGTTATCCTCGTATTTTTCTAGATTTTTCATATTTATTAATGATAAAGTCTTGATTGCTCTTGTAAGGGCTATTACACCCATTAAATTAGGAGTTCCCGCTTCATCCTTATCTGGAGGATCGGCCCAGATGACAGTTTCGTGAGTAACAATATCTACTGTTCCACCTCCAACATAGTCAGGACCGTTGTTTTGAAATGTAGACTTAGGTCCTATCAATACTCCGCTTCCAAAAGGTGCATACATTTTATGAGCAGAAAAAACTAAATAATCTATATGTTCTGGTGAATCTATATTTTTCATATTTACTTTTGTATGAGGAACTAGTTGAGCTCCATCTACTAGTATTTTTGAATTGTATTTGTGTGCTATTTTAGCTATTTTGTGTATTGGATTCTTATATCCTGTTACATTGGATACACCTGTAACTGTAACAAGTTTTACGTCTCCATTATATTTAATTAATTTTTCTTCTAGATCATTTAAGTCAAGTCTTCCTAAATTATCTATTTTCACATAATCAATGTTTCCTTTTCTCCATGGCAAATCGTTAGAATGATGCTCCATACAAGTTGATAAAACAACAGAGTTATTGTTATCTTTAGAAAGTATATTAGAAAGCATATTGATACCTTCTGTTGCATTTTTTACATATATAATTTCCTTATCATTTATATCTGTTCCTACGAAATTAGCAACTATATCTCTGGATTCGTCGTATAAGTCGGAAGAAAGCTGTGATTTATATCCCTTGCCTCGATGAATGGAGGAATACCAGTTTGAGAAAGAAAGTATTTCTTTAAGTACAGACATAAAAGGTGGAGTTGTAGCAGCATTATCGAAGTTTATATAATTAACCATCTTTTTATTTTTAAGTGGGACCTTGGTATTAACTCCCGCTATTAAAAATCTATATTTATTAAACATTAAATTATTCACCTACTTTAAAGAATAAGTATTTACAATTAACTTATGTTGATTTTAATTTAAAGGTGAATGAATAATTATATGAATAAATTGAACAATAAGAACGTATTGAATGATTGACAATTTATTTAATTAAGAATATAATGAAATGAGTTAATAAAATAAAGCATAAACACTTAAAAAATTAATTAAATAAAGAAGAAAATATAAACATAAGAAATGTTTAAGATTTAAAAAACAAGTTTTGATTTAAATTAATATGATAATAATATGGATTAAGTAAAAGAAAAATATAAGAAATACAGGAAAATACGAACAATATATGATAAAATAAAGATATAATTCGAAGAAAGAGGGCGTAGAGATGATTAAAAAATTTAAAAAAGTATTGGTAGCTAATAGAGGAGAAATAGCTATAAGAATATTTAGAGCTTGTTCAGAGCTTGGAATTAGAACTGTAGGAATATATTCAAAGGAAGATAAGTATAGTCTTTTTAGAAGTAAATCAGATGAATCATATCTAATAGGAGAAGATAAGGGGCCTATTGAAGCTTATCTAGATATGGAATCTATAATTCATATAGCAAAGAAAAAGAATGTAGATGCTATACATCCTGGATACGGTTTTTTATCAGAAAATGCTGAGTTTGCTAGAATGTGTAGAGAAAATGGTATAGAGTTCATAGGACCATCTCCTGAGGTTATGGATAGAATGGGAGATAAAATAAACTCTAAAAAGGTTGCTAAAGAAGCAAATGTACCTACAATACCTGGAGTGGATCATTCTATTGAAACAGCAGAAGAAGGAATTAGAATAGCAAAACAAATAGGATACCCTATTATGCTTAAGGCCTCTAATGGTGGTGGCGGAAGAGGTATGAGAGTAATAGAGAGGGAAGAAGATTTAGCGTTAGAGTTTGATAGAGCTGTTAGTGAGTCTAAAAAAGCTTTTGGTAAGGCTTGTATATTTATAGAAAAGTACTTGAAAAAGCCAAAGCACATAGAGGTTCAAATACTTGGAGACAAAAATGGAAACATAGTTCATCTTTATGAAAGAGATTGTTCTGTTCAAAGAAGACATCAAAAGATCATAGAATTTGCTCCTGCATTTGGACTTAGTGAAGATGTTAGAGATAGAATATGTGAAGATGCTCTAAAACTTGCAAAGCACGTAGGATATCATAGTGCAGGAACTTTAGAGTTTCTAGTTGATGCTGATGAAAATTATTATTTCATAGAGATGAATCCTAGAATACAGGTTGAACATACTGTATCTGAAATGGTAACAGGAATTGATATAGTTCAAAGTCAAATACTTGTAGCTCAAGGTTATTCATTAAATAGTGAAGAAATAAATATAAAGTCTCAACAAGATATAAAGTTAAATGGATATTCGATACAGTGTAGAATAACTACAGAAGATCCTAAGAACAACTTTATGCCAGATACAGGTAAGATACATGTTTATAGAACTGGATCAGGTTTTGGTATAAGACTTGATGGAGGAAATGGATTTACAGGATCTGAAATAACACCTCACTATGATAGTTTGTTGGTTAAAACTATATCTTGGGATAGAACGTTTAAAAATTCTATAAGAAAGATGCTAAGATCTATAAAGGAAATTAGAATAAGAGGGGTTAAGACTAATATAGGATTTTTGGTAAATGTATTAAATCATCCTGATTTTGTAGAGGGTAAGTGTGATACTAAGTTTGTTGATGAAACAGATGAATTATTTGAAATAAGAGAAGGTAAAGATAGAGGAACTAAGCTTTTACAATTTATAGGGAATGTAACAATTAATGAAGCTAAAGAAATTAAAAAAGATTTTGATATGCCAAAAGCACCTAAGGTAGATGAATCTATAATAATGAATAATGGCTCTAGAGATTTACTTAAAAAACTTGGAACTAAAAAGTTTATGGAGTATGTTAAAGATGAAAAGAAGCTATTCATAA
This sequence comes from Tepidibacter sp. Z1-5, assembly GCF_037844525.1. Lineage (NCBI taxonomy): Bacteria > Bacillati > Bacillota > Clostridia > Peptostreptococcales > Peptostreptococcaceae > Tepidibacter > Tepidibacter sp. Z1-5. The sequence continues at coordinate 11,015 of NZ_JBBMMD010000010.1, forward strand.
CTGATACTACTATGAGAGATGCTCATCAATCATTATTTGCTACTAGAGTAAGAACTAACGACCTTTTAAAAATTTCAAAATCAGTAAGTCATAATATGAATGATTTATTTTCGCTTGAAATGTGGGGAGGAGCAACTTATGATGTTGCATATAGATTCCTTAAAGAGTCGCCATGGTTAAGACTTGAAAAGCTTAGAGAAAATATACCTAATATAATGTTCCAAATGCTTCTTAGAGCATCTAATGCTGTTGGATATAAAAACTATCCAGATAATGTGTTAAAGGAATTTATTAAAGAATCATCAAGTAAAGGAATTGATATATTTAGAATATTTGACAGTTTAAACTGGGTTGAAAATATGAGACTACCTATATACGAAGCTTTAAATACAGGAAGTCTAGTAGAAGGTACTATATGCTATAGTGGAGACATACTAGATCCTACTAAAACTAAATACACTACTAAATATTATGTGAATATGGCTAAAGAACTTGAAAAAATGGGAGTTAATATGATAGCTATAAAAGATATGGCAGGTCTTTTAAAGCCTTACGCAGCATATGAACTTGTAAAGGCATTAAAAGAAGAAGTAGGAGTTCCAATCCACCTTCATACGCATGATACTAGTGGAAATGGACTATCAACACTTCTTATGGCATCACAAGCTGGAGTTGATATAGTAGATACTGCTGTTGAATCTATGGCAGGACTTACAAGTCAACCGTCTATGAACAGTTTAGTAGAAGCATTAAAAAATACAGGTAGAGATACTAAAATAGATCTTGAAGGAATATACGAAATAGGAGAATACTATAGAGAACTTAGAAATGTATATTCTAAATTTGAAAGTGATTTAAAAACATCATCATCGGAAATATACAAATATGAAATACCTGGTGGACAATATACTAACTTAAAACCTCAAGTTGAAAGTTTAGGACTTGGAAATAAGTTTAAAGAAGTAAAAGATAATTATAAAGAAGCCAATGAAATTTTAGGAGATATAATAAAAGTTACACCTTCATCAAAAGTAGTTGGAGATTTAGCTATATTTATGACTAAAAATAGTCTTGATAAAGAAAACATAGCTACAAAAGGAGCGGAAGTTTCATTCCCAGATTCTGTAGTAGATTACTTTAGAGGAATGATAGGTCAACCAGAAGGTGGATTCCCTGCAGATGTTCAAAAGGTTGTATTAAAGGGAGAAAAACCAATTGATGTAAGACCAGGAGAACTTTTAGAAGATGTAGATTTTGATGAAATTAAGAAAATGTTAGATGAAAAGTTTAATATGAAAACTAATATGAGAAATGTGATAAGCTATTGCTTATATCCTAAGGTATATGAAGAGTATCTGTCTCACCTTAAAGAGTACAATGATGTATCGAAGCTTGAAAGTGATGTATTCTTCCACGGATTAAACAAGGGTGAAGAGTGTGAAGTAGAAATAGAGTCTGGTAAGGTTTTAACTATAAAATTGGTAGAAATAGCAGATGCTAAAGAAGATGGAAAGAGAACACTTACATTTGAATTGAATGGTATGAGAAGAGAAGTTGAAATAGAAGATAAAAACTTTGCAATGAATGTAAAAACAGTTCTTAAAGCTGACCTTGATAACAAATTTGAAGTTGGTGCTAGTATTCCTGGAAAAGTGGTAAAGATATTAGTTAACGAGGGGGATGAAGTTAAAGAAAATCAACCTGTTATAATAATAGAGGCTATGAAGATGGAGACTACTATAGTTTCTAGAAGTAATGGGATAATAGATAAGGTTTATGTAAAGGAAGCTGACGTGGTTTCTGATAGAGAGTTATTAATTGCAATAAAAGAAAAGTAGAAAAACTAAAAGAATCCTCAATTATGGGGATTCTTTTTTTGAAACTATAAAATACAAATGCGGTTAATTGAAAAATGGCACTCATTAAAATACCGCTACTTAGTAGCTAACATTTTAATGAGCGCCATTTTTTAGTTTAGGTTTGATAATGATTGTTATAAATGAATAAACCTAAATATCCAATAAGAGTAAAACAGCAATTAGTATTACAAAATATGGAACATTACTGAATTAAATGATAAAATAAAATTATTAAGAATCAAATAGTTAAAGGGGTAGCTTTTATGTATAGTATTATAAAAAAGTATGATTTTAAAATACACTTAATAATTTCTTTATGTATGTCCATGATTATAAGTTTAATAAGATATATACATAGTGCAAAAGAAGCTTATTCAATAGGGGTTATAGGAGGAGCTGATGGACCTACTGTTATATACGGATCAGATAATATATCTTATTTACTTATAAAGTTTTTGTTTATTATTAACAAATTCTGTTTTATACCAGTATTTATAATTTTGGTTTTATTGTATAAGCCGGTTAAATACAGCATAGATAAAATTAAGGAGGTGTAGAATGGATAAGCGAAATAGATATTTGTATTTTATTCTTATAATCATAGTTATAATGATGGGATTATTATCTAGAAAAGTAGATAGTATGCCAACTTTTATCAAAACATATCTTCCTGATACCTTATGGGGTCTTATGGTATTTTTTATAATGGCATTTATATTTAATAAATCTAGTACATTAAAGATTACTATATATTCTTTGATATTTAGTTACTGTATAGAAATAAGTCAACTATATCATGGCGTGTTTATAGATAATATAAGAAGAACTACACTTGGGGGATTAGTTTTAGGGTTTGGGTTTTTGTGGTCAGATTTAGTTTGTTACAGTGTAGGAGTTTTAATTGGATACTTGTTGGATAAGTATTATATAAAGTGAAACTTAATTCAGATGGAGTTTTTACTCAAACTGAATTTTAGTTGAACCAATCCAGAAAATGTAGAGTTCTTATCTATAGCCTTAAGAGGGGGTGTATTAGAACTCTTAGCTTTCGGATAAATAAAAAGGGGGATTATCAATGCATAGATTAAGTTATAAAGATATGATGTACTTAAAAGAAATAGGTTTATATTCTTATGGATACGCTTATATACTTAGATATTTACTAGAAGATGAATATGAAGGGATAAAGAAGATTGAGGATATAAAAGAACAGGTTGAAAAAGTTCTTGAAATTTTGAATAATAGAAAACAATTGCCTCAGGAATATAAGGATTTAGTAGATAATTATAATGGTTTTTGTGGAGTATTAATACCTAAAGAAGAAATAATGTGTGATTAAAAAAATTCTCTAAAGAGAATCTTCGATTGAAGATTCTTTTTATTTTTAGCTACGACAATTTTAGAAATAGCTCAAAGAGCACAAGTTGCAGAAGTAACTTTATTTAGGTATTTTCCTAAAAAGAAAGATATTTTACATTTTGCAGTTTTGGATTTTGTTGATGTGTTTACAGGGAAATTTGCTTTTAATAGTTTAAAGTTAATAGTGGATAATAATAAACATAAATCTATAAAAGAAATACTAAAATTTATTATGCAAAATATAACTGTGAGGCTTACGGCTTTTTCTCTTGTAAGGGAAAAAGGGACTTTAGAATTATTAATAGTAACACTTATAAAATCATCAGAACTTATAATAGGTAAGATGATACCTTATATTTTAATAGGAAGTATAGATTTTATAATATCATTGTTCTTTGGAACATTATGGTTTGATGTTCCTATTAAAGGGTATTGGATTTAGCTATTTAATGAAGGATGTAGTTGTTTTATTGATATTTGGAACTTTATTATTATGTATATTTTCGATTAAATTTAAGAAAAAATTAGATTAAAACTCTAAAAATGTTGTAAAATATCTAACTATTGATATAATTAATGGGTAATATAATACATTAGAGAGGTACAAAATATGAAAAATACTTATATGATAAATAATTATAAAAATATTGCCAATAAATTCTGTGAAGATGGAAATTTTATTAAGGCTATAAATTTTTACAACAAAGCTTATGATTTAGAAGGTGGTAGTGAAGATATAGATCTACTTTTAGATATGGCTCTTGCATACGATGACATGGAAAACTATGATTTTGCAAAACAAAAGTATGAAGAAGTATTGAGCATAGATAAAAATGAAGCTAGAGCTTATTTTGGACTTGGGGTTTTATATGATAATAAAGAAGAGTATATAACTTCTATTGACTATTATAAGAAAGCTGTTGAGATTGATGATAAATACGATAGAGCTTATTTTTTCTTAGCTAGTGCCTATGATGAGATAGAAGAGAGTGAAGATGCTATAAAAAATTATAAAAAGGCTATAGAACTTAATCCGGATGATTTTTGGGCATATACTAATTTAGGTTCATTGTATGAAGAAATGGATGAAAATGAATTAGCTTATGAAATGACTAAAAAAGCTTTAGGAATTATTTCTAATCACTTTACAGCACTTTTCAATATGGGAGTTATACTTAAAAAGCTAGGAAGAGAAAATGAATCTATAAAATATTATGAAATGTGTATAAAAAGGGATAAAGAAAATCCTTACTCTTATTTGAACTTAAGTATTATATACAAGGGACAACAGAAATATAAAAAAGCTAAGGATATTATAAGTGAAGGGATAAAAAATAGCCCTAAAACATCAGTTTTATATTATAATAGAGCATGTTTTTATGTTAAGCTTGGAATGTATGAATTAGCTCTTGAAGATTTAATAAAAGCAATAGAGATTAGTGAGAAACTTCTTGAATATGCAAAAGAAGATGAAGAATTGGCTCCTATTAGGGAACTCAAAGCATATAAAATTATGTTTGAATAAAAACAGGCAGGTGAATTGGTATGACACAAAATAAATTTTTACCTATTAGTAAAAATGATATGATAGATAGAGGTTGGGACGAATTAGATTTTATAATAGTAACTGGTGATGCATATGTTGATCACCACAGTTTTGGTACGGCTATAATATCTAGGGTATTAGAAAATGAAGGATATAAGGTTGGAATAATAGCTCAACCTGATTGGAAAAGTACTGATGATTTTAAAAAGCTTGGAAAACCACGTCTTGGATTTTTGGTTAACTCTGGGAATATGGACTCTATGGTAAATCATTACACGGTTAGTAAAAGAGCAAGAGAAAAAGATTTTTATTCTCCAGGTGGAAAGATGGGTCTTAGACCTGATAGAGCTACGATTGTTTATTGCAATAAGATAAGAGAGGTATATAAAGATATCCCTATAATTATAGGTGGAGTAGAAGCCAGTCTTAGAAGATTTGCTCATTATGATTACTGGGAAAATAAAGTTAGAAAATCAATGCTTGTAGATAGTGGAGCAGATTTACTTATATATGGTATGGGAGAGAGACCTGTTGTTGAGCTTGCAAATAACTTAAATGATGGATTTGATATAAAGTATATAAGACATATAGATGGAACTTGTTATATAGTAGATGAAAAAGAAGAGTTGTATGAGGATTATGTAGAGGTACCATCTTTTAAGGATGTATTTAAAGATACGGTTGAGTATGCAAAAGCATTTAAGATTCAATATGAAGCACAAGATCCTATAACGGGAACTATGATTGTGCAAAAGCATGCCAATAAGTATCTTGTTCAAAATAAACCTCAAATGCCGTTATCAAGAGAAGAACTAGATAAGGTATACAATTTACCTTATCAGAAAAACTACCATCCTATATATGAAAAACAAGGTGGGATAGCTGCTATTGAAGAGGTTAAATTCAGTATAGTAAGTTCTAGAGGATGCTTTGGAAGTTGTTCTTTTTGTGCTATAACATTCCATCAAGGAAGAATAGTTCAAAGTAGAAGTGAAGAATCTATAATTAAGGAAGCTAAGGAAATAACTAGGTATCCAGACTTTAAAGGATATATTCATGATGTTGGTGGACCTACTGCAAACTTTAGAAATCCTGCTTGTGCAAAACAGTTAAAATCAGGAGCTTGTAAGAATAAGCAATGTTTATCTCCAAGTCCATGTAAGAATATGGATGTTGATCATAGTGAATATTTAGGAGTTCTAAGAAAACTTAGAAAATTACCTAATATTAAAAAAGTATTCGTAAGATCAGGTCTTAGATATGATTATATAATGGCTGATAAGAGTGATAAATTCTTTAGAGAATTAGTAGAACACCATGTCAGTGGACAGTTAAAAGTAGCTCCTGAGCATATATCTCCTAAGGTTCTTAAGTATATGGGAAAACCAGCAGGAAAGACTTATGATAAATTTAGAGAAAAATTCTATAAGATAAATGATCAATTAGGAAAGAAACAATTTATAATACCTTATTTAATGTCAAGTCATCCAGGTAGTACACTTGATACTGCTATAGAGCTTGCTGAGTATTTAAGAGATATTAAATATCAACCGGAACAGGTTCAAGATTTTTATCCAACTCCTGGAACCTTATCTACGACAATGTTTTATACAGGACTGAATCCTTTAACTATGGAAAAGGTATATATACCAAAGACTAAGAGTGAGAAAGCTATGCAAAGAGCTCTTCTTCAATATAGAAATCCTAGAAATTATGATTTGGTTTATGAAGCTTTGATGAAAGCTGGAAGAGAAGATCTTATAGGTTTTGGTCCTAAGTGCTTAATAAAGCCAAGAGGTGCTAGAAGAAAAGAAGATTATAGTAAATTTAATAAAAAAACTAGTGGTAAGACTAGAAATAATAGAAAGTCAAATGATAAGCCAAAGGGTAAATTCGATGATAAATCTAAAGGCAAATTTAGTGAAAAATCAGATGATAAATTGAACGGCAGACCTAATAAAAAGAGTAATGGCAAGTTTGATAATAAAAACAATAAAAAAACTGATAATAGAAAAAATAAATTTAAAGGAAAAAAAAGAAAAGGGTAGTATAATATTGGGATTTAGAAAATATATAATAAAGAATAGTGATTATGTAAATATATAGTTTGATAAAGTAGGTTATAAAACTTAACTTAGAATTGAAATTAAAAAAATTTCAATTCTAAGTTAAAGTATATTATACAGGGGGTATAGACCAATGATACAATTTAAAACTATAAAAAGTACAATGTTAAGTATTATTATTCCCTTAGTTATTGTAGCAATGCTTACATTGGCAATATTAGGATATTTTTATTCGAAAGCTATTATAAACGATGAAATAAGCAAAAAGATGAATTATCAGTTAGATTATGTGATAGAAAACATTGAAAAGAGATTATCTAAGCACAATCAATTAGCATTAGGACTAGCAAAGGCTGTAGAAGCTTCTATTGAAACAGGAAAAGAAGAAACTTATTTATCTATGGTTGAAAAAGTTGTTTCTACAAATGAAGAAACATTTGGTTCTGGTATATGGTTAGAACCATATATGCTAAATGATAATGAAAAATATTTTGGACCATATGCATATAAACACAATGATAAAATTAGCCTAACAATGGGTTATAGTAATGAAAAATATGATTATTTTCAATATGAATGGTATCAAGGTGTAAAAAACATAAAGGACACTTCTATTTGGTCAACTCCTTATTACGATGAAACAACAGATATTACTATGATTACAACTTCAGTACCTCTTTATAATAAAAATGGTGAATTCATAGGAGCTGTTACAGCGGATACAAATTTAGGGAGCATTCAAAAAATGATTCAGGATACAAAGGTAGGAATAGAAGGAAGGGCATTTTTAATTAGCGAAGATGGAACTTATATTGCAGATAAAGATAAGGAAAAGGTTATGAAAGTAAAAGTTCTAAATGATTCTAATAAAAGCCTTGCTAATATTGGGAAAAAATTAGTACAAAGTGAAAAAGGAAATGGCATTTATAAAGATAAAAATGGAGATAATGAGATATATTATGCAAGAATTCCACAAACAAAATGGATTGTTGCATTGACTATTCCACAAAAAGAATTATACGCACCTCTAAAAAACTTAGTAAAAAATATAATTATTACCATAATAATAAGTTTATTTATTGTAATTAGTGGTATCGTAATGTATGCAAATCGTTTAAGTGAAAATATTTCTATATTGAAAGAAAGTGCACACTCTATAGCACAGGGAGATTTTACGGTAAAATCAGATATTAAGTTAAAGGATGAAATTGGACAATTATCAAGTAACTTTAATACAATGGTACAAAATGTTAAAATCCTCTTGTTAGATTCAAAAGAAGTAAGTGAAGCGGTATCAGAGTCTGCAATTAATTTAGCAGCAACATCTGAGGAAACAAGTGCTTCAGCAGAAGAAATAGCAAGAGCAATTGAAGAAATAGCAATGGGAGCAACTAAGCAGGCACAAGATGCAGGAGAAGGAGCAAAAATTTCCTCTAATTTAGATAATAAGTTTACAAAATTAACAAATAATAGTGAAAATATGTACCAAAAGGCAAATGAAGTAAGCGAAATAAATAAATTAGGTGTGGAAGTAGTGAAAGAGTTAAAAGAAAATACGGATTTAAATAATACATCTATTGATAATATAGAAATGGCAATAAAGCAATTGAGTATGAAATCCAATAATATTGGTGGAATATTAGAAACGATAAGATCTATAGCAGAACAAACAAACTTATTAGCACTTAATGCATCCATAGAATCAGCTAGAGCAGGAGAGGCAGGAAGAGGATTTGCAGTGGTTGCTGATGAAATTAGAAAACTTGCGGAAGGATCACGAGAAGCAACAGATAAAATAAAAGAAATTGTAGAAGATATTCAAAAAGAAAGTTATAATACAGTAGAACTGATGAATGAAGTAAAAGAGATATCCTTAAAGCAGACAAAATCTGTAGTAGATGTAAACGGTGCATTTCAAAAAATATCTTATGGAATAGAAAGTATTGCAATCAATATAAATGATGTAAATGAATTTATTAATAATATGATTTACGATAAGAATGAAATTGTAAGGTCTATAGAAAATATCTCAGAGGTATCAGAGGAAACAGCTGCTTCGTCTGAAGAAGTAACTGCATCTGTAGAACAGCAATCCATGGCAGTAGAAGACGTAGCAAATAATGCAGAAAAACTCACACAATTATCTTTAAAATTAAATGATCAAATAAATAAATTTAAAATATAAGTGTAGCATAGCCATCAAGCTAAGACGTATAAAAGCTTGATGGCTTGTAATTTATGTTAGAGAAATACTGTAGTTGACACAATAATAAGATAAAATTATAATTACATAGTAACTTACATATAACGAGAGGGAGTACTATATGAAAAATAACAAAAAAACAACAACTAAAACAGTAGTATTTGTAATGTTAATAATGATACTTAGCAGACTACTAGGATTTATACGAGAAATCATAATGACCAATAAATTTGGTATAGGAGTAGAAACTGATGCGTTCTTTGCAGCATTTACTATTCCTGATATGATGTATTATCTTTTAATAGGGGGTGCTTTAAGTTCTGCATTCATACCTGTATTTACTAGCTATTTATCAAAGGGAGATGAAGAGGAAGCTTGGAAGGTTGCTTCTACTTTTATAAATATAACTGTACTACTTTTGATGGTACTATCTATTTTAGGGATTACATTTGCGCAATATTTAGTTCCGCTTGTAGCTCATAAATTCCAAGGAGAACAGTTGGATCTTACTATAGAACTTACGAGATTTATGTTTCCTGCTGTAACATTTACTGCACTTGCGGGTCTTGAAACTGGAGTTTTAAACTCTTATAAGATATTTAATGCTCCATCAATAGGACCTATACTGTATAATTTTGGTATTATATATGGAACTATATTTTTAACATCTAGATTTGGGATAAGAGGTATGGCCATAGGAGTTGTTATAGGTGCTATATCAAATGCTCTATATCAATTTATATTTGTATCTAAAAAGGCTAAACACTATAGATTTACATTTGATCTAAATCATCCTGGTGTTAAGAAAATATTTAAGCTAATAGTTCCTGCTATGATAGGTTTATCTGTTACTCAAATAAACCTTGTAGTAAATCAAAATATAGCTTCGGCTTTTGATAAGGGAAGTATAACAGCATTAAGACTTGCAAATAGAATAATGCAGCTTCCACTTGGTATTTTTGCTATGAGTATATCAACTGTTATATTTCCAACTATAACTGCTCAAATAGCAAAAGGAGAAATAAGTGATTTTAGAGATACTTTTGCCATGGGTATGAGAAATATATTCTTTGTTACAATACCATCAGCAGTAGGTCTTATGACTTTAGGGGTACCATTGATAAGATTATTATTTGTAAGAGGTGCTTTTAATGAAGACGATGCAATGGTAACTGCTACAATACTTGTTTTTTATACATTGGGACTAGCTTTTCAAGGTGGAGTACAGCTTTTAACAAGAGGTTTTTATGCAAATCATGATACCAAAACCCCTGTAAAAATAAGTTTTATGGCTATGTTTGGAAATATAATACTAAGCTTATTGTTAGCTTATTATACACCTTTAAAGGTAAATGGATTAGCGCTTGCATATTCTATAACAAGCTTTGTAAATATGACTATGTTATTTAAAACTTTAGGCAAAAAAATGGATGGAATAAACTCAAAAGAAATAGTTTCTTCTTTCTTCAAATCTACGATTGCATCTATTGTTATGGGTGTGGTAATAGTTATATTAAATGTAATATTTAATAAATATTTTGATGTTAATGATAAGACTATACAGATAATTCAAGTAACAGTTGATACATTAATTGGAGCTGGAGTATTCTTTGTAGTTGCGAATATTTTAAATATGCAAGAGGTAAATGATATTAAAGAAATAATCAAGAGGAAGAGAAGTAGAAGATAAGGTATTGAGAATAATGTGCTTAACCCCAAAATAAAGGGTATCAAAATACCGCAAACGTGTTAAATGTTTTTAATAAAACTAGGAATTACATCTTATTGAATATCCTAAAAGTTCTAAACTCCCTAAGGGTCAGACAACGAACTTTCTTAACGGATATTCAAACGATGTAATTCAAGTTTTCTACAAAAACATTTAAATCATTTGCTAACATTTTGACACCCTTTATTTTTTATTGTAGCTCTTAAATTTTAAATTTGTAAAGTCCATCTATGATATACTAGTATAAGAATATATTGGAAAATAATATAATTATATGCAAAAATAGATATGTATTTGGAGGGATAGGCTTGGTTAAAAGCAACTTTACTTTTTTAGAATCTAAATGGCCAGTTCTTAGCGATTTAGGAAAACTTGCAGAAAAGAATATATACAATGATTCAAACACTACATTGATTAAATTAGGGATGATTGGAGAACATATAGTTGATTATATGTTTGCGTATGATGATTTAGATAGTCCCCAAGATAATAAACAAATTACAAAAATAAAAATATTAAAAAATAATGACTTATTACCTTATGAAATAGATCAAATACTATATGTACTTAGAATAAATAGAAATAAAGCAGCGCATAAAAATTATAGCAATGTAGAAGATGCTAAAACTAATACAAGTCTAACTTTTAAATTAGGGGTATGGTTTATGCAAACTTATGGTGACTGGGATTTTGAACCAGATAAGTTTATTATGCCAGATGAAAGTACATATATATTATCAGAAAATAATGAGATACTTAAGGATTATGAAGAAAAGTTGTTGATTTTAGAAGAGGAACTAAAAAAACTTAGAACAAATGAAAAGAAAATAACAGTAGAAGAAAGACAAGAAAAATCATTGAAATCAGCATCTTTAATTCAACTTAGTGAAGATGAAACTAGACAAATAATAGATATGCAGCTTAGAAACTGTGGTTGGGAAGTTGATACAAAGAACTTAAGATATGCTAATGGGACAAGACCTGAAAAAAATAAAAATTTAGCTATAGCTGAATGGCCAACTAAAGGTGGAAGAGCAGATTATGCTTTATTTATTGGTGAAAAGTTTGTAGGAATTATAGAAGCTAAAAAAGGAAGTAAGGATATATCGTCAGATATTAATCAAGCTAAAGAATATGCTAGAAATATAAAAAAAGAACATTTTAAATATATTATAGATACGTGGAATGATTATTGTGTACCATTTATATTTGCGACAAATGGAAGACCGTATTTAAAACAATTAGAAGAAAAATCTGGAACATGGTTTTTAGATACAAGAAAGAGTACCAATCATTCAAGAGCTCTTCAATCATTCTATACACCTGAAGGAATTATGGATTTAATTGAGAGAGATATTGAAAAAGCACAACAAACTTTAGAAAATGAATCTTTTGATTACTTAACAGATAAAAATGGACTTTCACTTCGAGATTATCAAGTAAGGGCTATAAAAGCTGTCGAAAATGCAATTTCAAATTATAAAAAGAATATTTTACTATCTATGGCAACTGGTACAGGAAAAACAAGAACCATAGTAGGTCTTATATATAGATTTATAAAAGCTAAAAGATTTAAAAGAATACTGTTTTTAGTAGATAGATCAGCTCTTGGAAATCAAGCGGAAGACACGTTCAAAGAAGCAGTAATAGAAGATTTACTTACATTTACTCAGATATATGATGTGAAAGGATTGGAGCATAAACATCCAGATCAGTCAACGAAACTACATATAACAACAGTACAAGGTATGGTAAAAAGAATAATGTATAGTAGTGATGAAGAAATGATTCCTAATATTGATGATTATGATTGTATAATAGTAGATGAAGCTCATAGAGGATACATACTAGATAAAGAAATGGGAGAAGATGAGCTTAGATTTAGAAACCAGAATGATTATATAAGTAAATATAGAAAAGTCTTAGAGTATTTTGATTCTGTAAAAATAGGTATTACAGCAACTCCAGCACTACATACAAGTGCTATTTTTGGAAAACCAATATTTGAATATTCATATAGAGAAGCTGTTATAGATGGATATTTGGTAGACCATGAACTTCCACATCATTTACAGACAACACTAAATACAGAAGGGATTAAATATAAAAAAGGAGATGTTGTCCCTATATACGATCCTTTTACCAATCAAATAGTCAATAGTGATGAGCTAACAGATGATATTAATATAGAGGTGGATAAGTTCAATAAAAAAGTTATAACAGAGAGTTTTAATAGAGTAGTTCTAGAAGAAATAACAAAAGATATTTGTCCAGATGGACCAGAAAAAACACTAATATTTGCAGCTACAGATATTCATGCAGATATGATAGTTAGACTTATAAAAGAAATTTATGAAAAAAGAGGAATAGAAATAGAAGATGATGCAGTAATGAAAATTACAGGTTCTATTAATAAACCACTAGAAACAATTAAAAAGTTTAAAAATGAATTATATCCAACTATTGCAGTTACAGTAGATTTATTAACTACGGGAGTTGATGTACCTTCTATTACAAACTTAGTATTTCTAAGAAAAGTAAAATCAAGAATATTATATGAGCAAATGCTTGGAAGAGCTACAAGATTGTGTTCTGATATAGAAAAAACTCATTTTAATATATATGATCCAGTAAGACTTTATGAAACTTTAGAATCTGTAAACAATATGAAACCAGTTGTGGCAAATAATACTGTAAAGTTTAATACACTATTATATGAATTATTAAAGCTTGAGACAGAGGAAAAACAAAAAACACATATAGATCAAATAATAGCAAAACTTCAAAGAAAGAAGAAAAATATAAAAAATGATGATATAGATATGTTTATATCTTATGCTGATGGATTAGATATTGATGAATTTATTAGTAATTTAAAAACAAGTAGTACAATAGACTCTGTAAATAAGTTAAAAGGTAAAAAAGACTTATTTGAATTCTTGGATAAACCTAGAAAGGTATATGATGATCCAACTATAGTTTCATACCATGAAGATGAATTAAAAGAACATTCGCTAGGATATGGAGATGGAAAAAAACCAGAAGATTATATGATTGAGTTTAAAGACTTTATCGATAATAATATAAATAAAATACAAGCACTTCAAATTGTTTGCCAAAGACCTAAAGAGCTTACAAGAGATTCTTTAAAATCATTAAGACTTGAGCTGAACAAACATGGTTTTTCAGAAACACAGCTTAATAGTGCTTATAAAAATATGACTAATGAAGATATAACAGCAGATATAATAAGTTTTATTAGACAACAAGCAATAGGAAGTGCATTAATTGACCATGAAGAAAGAATAAAAAAAGCTATGAAGAAAGTCAAAAATCTTCAAACTTGGACTAAGGTTCAAAAACAATGGCTAGATAAAATTGAAAAGCAGCTTCTAAAAGAATGTATAATAGATAAAGAATCTTTTAACAGTGGAGCATTTAAAAAGAATGGTGGATATGATAGAATTGATAAGTATTTTGAAGGAAAACTAGAAAAAGTAATAGATGTTATAAATGATAACTTGTATGATGAGAGGGGACTAGCATAATAATGAATAATCAGGAAATAGTAACTAAACTATGGAATTTATGTAATGTACTAAGAGATGATGGAATTACATACCACCAGTATGTAACTGAACTTACCTATATACTATTCTTAAAAATGGCAAAAGAAACAAGCGTTGAGGGTAATATTCCGGAAGAATATAGATGGGATAAGCTTGTAGAAAAAGAGGGAGCAGAGCTTAGAAGTTTTTATAGAAGATTGCTTCTTGACCTTGGAGAAAAAGGAAATGGTAGAGTAAAACAAATATATGCAGATGCCAATACTAATATAGAAGAACCTAAAAATCTTGAGAAAATTATTAAGTCTATAGATTCACTAGATTGGTATAGTGCAAGAGAAGAAGGATTGGGTAATTTATACGAGGGACTTTTAGAAAAAAATGCAGGTGAGAAAAAATCAGGAGCAGGACAGTACTTTACACCAAGACCGTTAATAAATGTAATAGTACAGCTAACAGATCCAAAACCAGGAGAAAGATGCAACGACCCTGCTTCAGGAACTTTTGGATTTATGATAGCAGCAGACCATTATATAAAAGAAAAAACTGCTGATTTATTTGATTTAAGTGAAGAAGAGCAGGAATTTCAGATAAAAGAAGCTTTTTCAGGATGTGAACTAGTACATGAAACTCATAGACTAGCACTTATGAATGCAATGCTTCATGATATAGAAGGAAATATATATTTAGGAGATTCATTATCTAATATTGGAAAACAAATGAAAGGTTATGATGTAGTTATGACTAACCCTCCTTTTGGAACTAAAAAAGGTGGAGAAAGACCAACTAGAGATGACTTAACTTATCTTTCATCAAATAAACAACTTAACTTCCTTCAGCATATTTATAGATCACTTAAGAAAGATGGAAAAGCAAGAGCGGCAGTAGTTCTTCCTGATAACGTGTTATTCCAAGATGGTGATGGACAAAAGATAAGAGAAGACTTAATGAATAAGTGTAACCTTCATACTATACTTAGACTTCCAACAGGAATATTCTATGCTCAAGGAGTAAAAACTAACGTATTATTTTTCACTAGAGGTATTACTGAAAAAGACAATACTAAAGAAGTATGGTTCTATGATCTAAGAACTAATATGCAATCTTTTGGTAAGAGAAATCCACTTACAGAAAAACACTTTGAAGATTTTATAAAAGTATATAATGCTGAGGATAGAACAAAAGTAGAAGATGAAAGATTAAGCGTATTTAAAAGAGATGAAATAAGAGAAAAAGGAGATACACTAGACTTAGGACTTATAAAGGATGAATCTTTAACTAGTTATGAAGACTTACCAGATCCTATAGAAAGTGCAGAAGAAGCAGTAGCAAAACTAGAAGAAGCAACAGACCTTCTTTTAAGTGTTATAAAAGAGCTTAAAAGCTTAGAAGGAGGAAACTAGATGGCTAAGAAGAAAAAGACATTAGAGGAATTACTAGAAGAAGCTGTGGTGCCAGAGGATGAGGTTCCTTATAAAGTGCCTGACAATTGGTTGTGGAGTAGGCTGGGAAACATAGCGAAGTGGGGTTCTGGTGGAACTCCAAAATCTTCTATTTCTCAATACTATGATGGTGATATGCCATGGTTAGTTATAGGAGATTTAAATGATGAATATATATATAAGTCAAATAAACGTATTACTGAATTAGGGCTTAAAAATAGTAGTGCTAAATTAGTAAATATTGATTCTGTATTAGTAGCAATGTACGGAAGTATAGGCAAATTAGGTATAAATAAAATTAAATGTACTACAAATCAAGCAATAGCATTTACTCAAGAGATATATGATTTAACATATAATAAATTTTTATTTTATTATTTATTAAGTATTAGAAGTAAGTTGATTAGTTTAGGCAAAGGAGGAACGCAACAAAATATAAGTCAAACGGTTATTAAAGCTGTAGAGTTTACAATTCCTCCACTTTCAGAGCAAAAGAGAATAGTTAAAAAAATAGAATCTTTATTTTTAAAACTAGACAAATCAAAACACCTTATAGAAGAAGCTAGAGACGATTTTGAGAATAGAAAATCATCAATACTTGCAAAAGCTTTTAGAGGAGAATTAACTAAAAAGTGGAGACAAGAAAATACTGATGTAGAAAGTGCAGAGGAGTTACTTAAAAAAATAGAAGAATCAAGTAGTAAGAAAAAGAAAACTAATGTTATTGAAAATATAGAACCACCTTATGAACTTCCAGAAAAGTGGAAGTGGGTAAAGTTAGGGGAAATAGGTATTCTTGAAAGAGGAAAATCGAAGCATAGACCTAGAAATGATGAAAGATTATTTGGAGGACCTTATCCATTTATACAGACTGGAGATGTAGCACAATCAAAGGATAAGATATTATATCATAAGCAAACATTAAGTGAATTTGGATTACAACAAAGTAAGCTTTTTCCTAAGGGAACAGTATGCATTACTATAGCTGCTAATATTGGAGATACAGCGATTTTAACTTATGATTGTTGTTTTCCTGATAGTGTAGTTGGTTTTACACCATTCAAAGACATTTCTATTTCAGAATATGCAAACTATTATTTTAGTGTTATAAAAAGTGATTTAGAGAACTATGCACCTGCTACTGCACAAAAGAATATTAATTTAGCAATTTTAAGAGAAGTTTTAGTACCACTACCTCCATTTGAAGAGCAAAAGAAAATGTTAAAAATACTAGATAAACTTCTAGAAGAAGAATCTAAAATAGAAGAATTAACGCAGCTTGAAGAGCAAATAGAGCTTATAAAAAAATCAATACTTGCAAAAGCTTTTAGAGGGGAGCTTGGAACTAATGATCCAAGTGAAGAAAGTGCATTAGAATTATTAAAGGATATATTAAAAGAAAAATTATAATATAAACCTCATGGATATTTTATTCATGAGGTTATTTAGTTTTTGTTATATAATGGCATTATAATAAATATCAAAGGGGATGTTGAAGAAATGGAGAAGCTAATATTTAATAACAAAGAATTTGTTTATTATGAATACGAATATGAAAATGAATTTGAAGAAGATGTAGTTGAAAACTCTAAAAAAATATTTGGAAATCAATCTATATACATTGATATAAAAAAGAGAATAGGACAAGACAAGATACTATCAATACCAGATGGATATTTATTAGATTTTTCATTTATAAATCAACCAAAACTGTATATTATAGAAAATGAATTAGCAGTACATGATCCTTATAGACATATAGGACAGCAAATATTAAAATTTGCAATTTCATATAAAGCAAGTGGAAGAAAGATTAAAAAAATTTTATTAGAAGAAATACAAAAACAAGAAGAGGATCTAAAATTAGTTGAAGAAGTAATTCGAAAATCTGGATATAGAAATATAGATAATCTAATTGAAGAAATTGTATTCGATAGAGAAGTTGGATGTATTGTAGTTATAGACAAAAACTCTGATGAATTAGAAAATGTATTAAGTCAACTAACAATGAAAACAGATATTATACAGTTTCAAACTTTTATTAATGATAAAGATGAAATCATTAATAAATTTGAACCATTTCAAGGTGACATTAAAGTAGATTTAGATATAAAAGATGAATTATCAGTTGAAGAATTAGATACAATAATTGTTCCAGCTAGAGAAGATGGATTCAATGAAGTATTTTTAGGAGAGGATTGTTGGTATTCAATTAGGATGTCTAGCTCTATGATAAATAGAGTGAAATATATAGCAGCTTATCAAACTTCTCCAATCTCAGCTATAACCCATTATGCACAGATAAGTAAGATAGAAAAGTATGATAATACAAATAAATATATTGTTTATTTCAAAGATAGTGCTAAGGAAATAAAACATATTAAATTACCTAAAGACAATCCAAGACTTGCACCTCAAGCACCTAGATATACTAATTTTAATAAGATGATTAAAGCTAAAACGTTAGAAGATATATTTTAAAATCTAAGAACTAAACTCACAAAATGAAGGGGATTAAGCACCTGCAAAATTTGGAGAAATCTCCCTAAAAAATTTATAAAAATCAATGTTGACAAAATTGGTTGGGTATAATATACTGAAGTCAGAATTCATAGTTAAACACTAGGAATTAAAAGAGGTGATATATTGAAATTATCTACTAAAGGAAGATATGGATTAAAGGCCATGTTTGAACTAGCTTTAAATCAAGATGATGGACCAGTTCCACTTAAACATATAGCACAAAATCAAAATTTATCAGAACAGTACTTAGAACAAATATTTGCAAAGCTTAGAAAAGCTGGGCTTATAAAGAGTATAAGAGGAGCACAGGGAGGTTATTTATTAGCTAGAGAAGCTAGTGATATAACTGTAGGAAATATAATAAGAATATTAGATGGTCCTATAGCTCCATCTGATTGTGTTCTTGAAAAAGAGACAGAATGTAAAAGGTCGGGACATTGTGTAACTCAAGTTGTATGGGAAAAGATTAAAGAAAGTGTAGACAGTGTTATAGACTCGATTACATTACAAAATATGATAGATGACCACAGAAAACAAAAACAAAAATAAAGATGAAATGAAGCAGAGGAGGGTGCAAAAATGGAAAAAAGAAGAGTTTATATGGATTATGCAGCTACAACACCTATGAAGAAAGAAGTTCTTGAAGCTATGCTGCCGTACTATAATGATTTATTTGGAAACGCATCTAGTGTACATGCTTTCGGAAGAGAAGTTAAGGGGTCTTTAGATGAGGGTAGAGATCAAGTTGCTAAGCTTATAAATGCTGAATCTTCAGAAATTTACTTTACTGCTGGTGGATCTGAATCAGATAACTGGGCAATCAAAGGGGTTGCATTTGCTAATAAAGAAAAAGGAAATCATATTATAACTACTAAAATAGAGCATCATGCTGTACTTCATACTTGTGAATACTTAGAAAAACATCATGGATTTGAAATAACTTATCTTGATGTTGATTCTGAAGGAAGAATAGATTTAGAAGAACTTAAAAATAGTATTACAGATAAAACTATACTTATATCAGTTATGTTTGCTAATAATGAAATAGGAACAATTGAGCCTATAAAAGAAATAGGACAAATAGCTAAGGAAAGAGGAGTATTATTCCATACTGATGGAGTTCAAGCTCTAGGAAATGTACACATAGATGTTAAAGATTTAGGTGTAGATTTAATGGCTATGTCAGCTCATAAAATATATGGACCAAAAGGAATAGGAGCTTTATATATAAGAAAAGGTGTAAAACTACATTCAATAATTCATGGTGGAGCACAAGAAAAAAGAAGAAGAGCTGGAACTGAGAATATGGCTGGAATAGTAGGTTTTGGTAAAGCTGCTGAAATAGCAAGAATTAATTTAGATGAAAATATAAATAAATTAACTAACTTAAGAGATAAACTTATAAACGGTGTTTTAGAAAAAATACCTTATACAAGAGTTAATGGAAGTTTAGAACATAGATTACCTGGAAATACAAGCTTTTGTTTTGAATTTATAGAAGGTGAATCTCTTTTATTAAGCCTTGATATGATGGGAATAGCAGGATCTAGTGGATCAGCTTGTACATCAGGATCGCTTGATCCATCTCATGTATTAATGGCTATAGGTCTTAAGCATGAAATAGCACATGGATCTTTAAGATTATCATTAGGATATAAAAATACAGAGGAAGATATAGACTACGTTTTAGAAACTCTTCCAAAAATAGTAGATAGATTAAGACAGATGTCACCATTATATGAAAAGGTAGCTAAGGGAGGAAACTAATAATGTACTCAGAAAAAGTAATGGACCATTTTATGAACCCAAGAAATGTTGGAGAAATAGAAAATGCAGATGGTATAGGAGAAGTTGGAAACGCTAAGTGTGGAGATATAATGAAAATATACTTAAAAGTAGAGGACAACATTATAAAAGATGTTAAGTTTAAAACATTTGGATGTGGTTCTGCAATAGCAACATCAAGTATGGCTACAGAAATGGTAATAGGAAAGAGCCTTCAAGAGGCTTTAACTCTTACAAATAAAGCCGTTGCTGAAGCTTTAGACGGACTTCCTCCAGTTAAGATGCACTGTTCAGTTTTAGCAGAACAAGCTATAAAGTCAGCTATAATAGATTATTCTAATAAGCACAATGTTCATATAGATGGACTTGAGGATATAGAGATAGATGATGATCATGATCATCATGATATAGAGGAAGAAGAATAAAAAAATTGCCCGGGAAAATTCTCGGGTTTAATTTTTTTTAAAATAATATATAATGTATTTATATATTATTTTAAAAAAAATCGAAAATACGAATAATTTAGTCTAATAAATCAATCATAAGAAAAATACGAATAATTTAGTCTAATAAATCAATCATAAGAATAGATAGAGGTGGTTTTTTTGAAAAAAAGAGTAATGATAGGTATGAGTGGTGGAGTAGATAGTTCTGTTGCAGCGTATTTATTAAAAGAACAAGGGTATGACGTTATCGGAGTAACGATGAAACTTTGGCAAGATGAAGACGAGGAAGTAATGGAAAGAGAAGGGGGTTGTTGTTCTCTATCCGCGGTTGAAGATGCTAGAAGAGTTGCAAATAAAATAGGGATTCCTTTTTATGTTATGAACTTTAAACAAGCTTTTAAAGATAAAGTAATAGATTATTTTGTAGATGAGTATATAAAAGGAAGAACTCCTAATCCTTGTATAGCTTGTAACAAACATATTAAATCGGGTGAATTTTTTGAAAAAGCTAAGCAATTAGATTGTGATTATATAGCTACTGGGCATTATGCTAAGATAGAATATGATGAATCATCTGATAGATATTTACTAAAAAAATCTATAACTGAGGCAAAAGACCAAACATACGCTTTATACAATATGAGTCAGCATGAGCTTGAGCATACTTTATTTCCTCTTGGATATTACACAAAGGATAAAATCAGAGAAATAGCAGCTGAAGTTGGACTTATAGTTGCAAATAAGCCTGATAGTCAGGAAATATGTTTTGTAGAAGACAATGATTATGCAGGATATGTAAAGAGTCATACGAATAAAAAAATAAAAGAAGGATATTTTATAGATAAAGAAGGAAATATCCTAGGAAAACATAAGGGAATAATACACTATACTATAGGTCAAAGAAAAGGACTTGGAATAGCTCTTGGAAAGCCTATGTTCGTAGTTGATATATTGCCTAAGAAAAATGCAGTAGTTTTAGGAGATCCAGAGGATGTATTTAGTCAAGGATTAATAGCTAGTGACGTAAACTTTATACCGTTTGATGAGATAGATGAACCTATTAGAGTTCAAGCAAAAGTTAGATATTCTGGTAAAGTAGCACCTGCTACAGTTTATAAAGAGGAAAAAAACAAAATAAGAATAGTATTTGATGAAAAGCAACGAGCTATAACTCCAGGACAATCTGTAGTTATGTATGATGGAGATATTGTAATAGGTGGAGCTATAATAGAAAAAAGGATATAAAAATGTAAATTTTACTCAGTATATATTTTGCCCCTTTGTAAAAAATAGTTTTAGAAAGGGGTGAATATCATTGAAAAATAATAATAACATGATGACAAATCCTATGGTTATAGGTGGAATGATAGGAGCAGCAGCTTCTATGTATGCGGTATCTAGAATGAATATGGGACAAAGAAGAAGAATGTATAGAACAGGAAGAAATGTTGCTAAAGTTGCAAATAACGTGATGAATAGAATGGATAGAAATTTCTTTTAATTATTGACATAATTTGATTTTGAATATAAAATTTAATTATGTAAAATTTCATACTTAAATACTGTGAAGAGAATGAGTAGATTGATTGATTCTTATAGAGAGGAAATCCTAGGCTGGAAGGTTTCTAGATAGATTTATCGAAGCTGTCTCGGAGTAGCGCTTTTGAAATAATTAAGTAGAAAACGTCGGATGTGACTCCGTTAAAACTAAGGCTTTATCCTGAGACTGTTTTGCAGTTGAAGTAGGGTGGTACCGCGAAATCAATCCTCGCCCCTATGTTCTTTCATAGAGGCGAGGATTTTATTTTTTTGAGCGATGTAAGTAGTAAGAAGGGAATTTTGTACATAATTATAATTAAAAATTTAGGAGGAGTATAAATGCAAAAACTAGGATTAAATGAAATAAGAAAAAGATTTTTAGATTTTTTTGAAACAAAAGGTCATTTAGCACAAGGAAGTTTTCCACTAGTTCCACAAAATGATAAAAGTTTACTTCTTATAAATGCTGGAATGGCTCCACTTAAGCCGTATTTTATGGGAAAAGAAGTTCCACCTAATAAAAGAATGGCTACTTGTCAAAAGTGTATAAGAACTGGAGATATAGAAAATGTAGGTAAAACAGCAAGACATGGTACTTTCTTTGAAATGTTAGGTAACTTTTCTTTTGGAGATTATTTTAAAAGAGAATCTATAAGTTGGGGTTGGGAGTTTATAACAAAAAATTTAGAAATTCCTCAAGATAATATATGGGTATCTGTATATGAAAATGATGATGATGCGTATGATATATGGAGTAAAGAAATGGGATTTCCAGAAGAGAGAATGGTCAGACTGGGAAAGGATGATAACTTCTGGGAAATAGGAACTGGACCTTGTGGACCTTGTTCAGAGTTATACTATGATAGAGGCGAAGAATATGGATGTGATAATCCTGAATGTAAACCAGGATGTGATTGCGATAGATATATAGAGTTTTGGAATCACGTGTTTACACAATTTGATAAAGACGAACAAGGAAATTACAATGAACTTCCAAATCCAAATATAGATACAGGTATGGGGCTTGAAAGAATAGCTTGTATAATGCAGGATGTAGATAATATATTTGAAGTGGACACTATTAGATATATATTGGATTCGGTAGTGAAATTATCTAGTGTTGAGTATGGAAAAGACAATAAAATAGATACATCTATAAGAATAATAACTGATCATATAAGAGCTACTTCTTTCTTAATAGCAGATGGAGTATTACCTTCTAATGAAGGGAGAGGATACGTTCTTAGAAGACTTTTAAGAAGAGCAGCAAGACATGGTAAGTTACTTGGTATAAAAGGAGCGTTTTTATATGAATTAATGGACAAGGTTATAGATATAAGTGGAGAGGCTTATCCAGAACTTGTTGAGAAAAAGGATTATGTTAAAAAGGTTCTTAAGATAGAAGAAGAAAGATTTGAAGAAACTATAGATCAGGGTATAGAAATATTAAAGTTATATATAGATGAATTAAAAGAAAACAATAAAAAAGTTTTATCTGGAGAGAATGCATTTAAATTATACGATACTTATGGATTCCCAATAGATTTAACTAAGGAAATACTTGAAGAGGAAAATCTTGAAGTTGATGAAAAGTCTTTTGCTGAAGAAATGCAAAAGCAAAGAGAAAGAGCTAGAAATGCAAGACAAAATGGAGAATCAGAAGGATGGAAAGAAGATGTGTTCTCAAAGCTTGATAAGGAGATAAAGAGTGAATTTGTAGGTTATACATCTCTTAACCACGACTGTGTAGTTAAGGCTATGGTAAGAGGGAATGAAATAGTAAATGAGGCTCATAATGGTGAACGTGTAACTATAATACTTGATAAAACTCCTTTTTATGCAGAAAGTGGAGGGCAAGCAGGGGATAAAGGTATATTATCAAATGATAACTTTGAAGGTGATGTATTAGATACTAAAAAAGGTATAAATAATAGAATACATCATGATGTTATAATAAAATCAGGAAGCTTGAAGTTAGGCGATAATGTATATGCTTTAGTAGAAAAGAATATAAGGATGAATAGTGCTAGAAATCACTCTGCAACTCACATTCTTCATAAAGCATTAAAAGAAGTTTTAGGAGATCATATACAACAAGCGGGATCGCTTGTAACTGATGAAAGACTTAGATTTGATTTTACTCACTTTGAATCGATTTCAAGTGAAGAACTTTCAAAGATAGAACTAATAGTAAATAGTCAAATTATGAACTCATTAGATATTAATTCAACTGAAATGTCTATAGCTGATGCTAAGAATATGGGAGCTACAGCTTTATTTGGAGAAAAATATGGAGAAGTTGTAAGAGTTGTTAATATGGGAGAATACTCTGTTGAGCTTTGTGGAGGAACTCATTTAACTAATACTTCTCAAATAGGAATGTTTAAAATAATTTCAGAATCAGGAGTAGCATCAGGAGTTAGAAGAATTGAAGCTATAACTGGAATGAGTGTTTACGAATATTTAAACAAAAAGGAAATTGTTATAAATGAAGTGTGTGCTACTTTAAAGGTTAAAGAAGATAACATGATAAACAAAGCTAAGTCTATTGTAGAAGAACTTAAGGAATCTAATAAAGAATTAGAAACTATAAAAAATAAATTAGCAATGGCTTCAGTTGAAGATACAATAATTAGAGAAGAAATCAAGGGTGTAAATTTAATAACAGCAAAGTTTGAAGATATGGATATGAATGCTCTAAGAAATATGGGAGACAATTTAAAAGATAAATTTGAATCAGGTGTTGTAGTGATTGCCAATAAATCTGGAGACAAGGTTAATTTTATAGTTACTGCTACTAAAGATGTAGTCCAAAGAGGAGTGCACTCTGGTAATATAATAAGAGAGGTTGCTAAGGTAGCTGGTGGAAATGGAGGAGGAAGACCTGACATGGCACAAGCTGGAGGTAAGGATTCTTCTAAAATAACAGAGGCTTTAATTAAAGCAAAAGAAGTGTTAGAAAATCAAATCAAGTAATAATAAAACAGGAGCAAGATAATGCTCCTGTTTTATGTTATAATAGGATATAATAGTGAGGAAATTATATAGTTGTCAATTGGTGAACATCTTTAATCAAAGAACTGTACTTGCAACTATTTTTGAGCAACGGAGCCCGTTAGGACTCGTTGGGGATATGAGATAGCATAAAGCGAATTTTATGAAGAAATTAAATTAATAAAATATACAAAAGAGGTGTTAATTATGGAAAATATGGATTATACTATGAAGTTTGAAGCACCAAAAGAGGAACACTTAAGCGTTGATCAAATAATAGAGAGTGTTTATTCTGCTTTAGTTGAAAAAGGATATAACCCTATAAATCAATTAATAGGTTATTTACTGTCTGGAGACCCTACATATATAACTAGTCATAATAATGCGAGAAGCTTAATTAAAAAATATGAAAGAGATGAGATATTAGAAGAAATTTTAAAAAAATATTTACAAGGAAAGTAGGTAGACGAATTTGAAAAAGAAGTTGTTAGTATTATTTTTACTAATAGTTGTACTAATTAATTCTGTACCCGATATGAGTTTTGCAAATGAAAAAGGAAAAGTCATATTAATAAATATAAACAGAAGTAGTATAAATGATTTGAAAAATATAGAATATCTAAATAATCAAATGAATGAAAACGGATATGTAGGACTTATGAATATAAAGGGTTCAAATGGAACTTCTGATGTAAGGTCTTATGCAAGTATAGGCGCTGGAACTAGAGTTTATATAAATCCGTCAGATATAGACTTTGAAACTTTAAATGAAAATAATAAAGAAGTATATCTAAGAAGAACTGGAATAAACCCTGGACATATAAATAATTTAGATGTTAATAAAACTAATGCGTCTAATGAAAAAGGAGAATATGGAGCATTTTTAGGAGCTATTGGATATGAGTTCAATAATAACAATCTCGATTTAGCTATTTTGGGAAATTCAGATACAGACGAAGAAAAAAATAGAGAGATAGGTCTTATAGGAATGGACCAAAATGGACAGGTACAAAATGGAAATATAGATGATATAAATATTAAAGATCAAACTATGCCATTTGGAATAAGAACAGACTATGATAAATTAAAAAAAGAAACACAAAAGTATTATGATGAAAGTGATCTACTTATTGTAGAACTTGGAGATACGTATAGATTAGATCTTTATAAAGAAAATTTAAATGAAGCTTCTTATGAAAAAATGAAAAGAGAAATATACTCTAATATAAGTGGGTATTTAAAAGAAGTATTCGAAAGTGCAAATAAAAACGATAGAATATATATAATTAGTGCTTATCCTGAAAAGCAAGACTATATAGATGGATATAGTCTATCTCCTATAGTTATATTTGATGGAGAGGAAAAAGGATTACTAACATCGGGTACAACTAGAAGAAAAGGTGTTTTATCAAATCTTGATATATCAGCGGATATATTCGACTATTTTGGAATAAAGTCAGATGTTATAGTTGGAAAAACCATACAAAAAATTCCGAGTGATAATAATATGGAATTTTTATCAAAAGATTATGATAAAATAGTATCTAATATGCAAATAAGAATACCTGTACTTTACACTTATGCTGCATTTGAGATGATAATGTGGATAATAATGCTAGTTGCAATATTATTTAGACATAAGACACCTAAAAATACATTTAGAGTGCTATGTGCTATATTGAAATTTACAATATCTATACCGTTTGTATTGTTGATAGCGCCTTTGCTTAATTATTCAAGTAAAGTATCTATAATAACTTGTATAATAGGATTATTAATAGTTGTTTATTTTGTAGTATATAAATTTGTAAAAGACGATTTAAGTAAACTTATACTTCTTAGTGCATTAGTTGCAATTGGGGTATTAATAGATGGTGCTACAGGACAGAATATGATAAAAAACTCATTACTTGGATACGATCCTATAATTGGAGCTAGATACTACGGTATAGGAAATGAATATATGGGAGTTTTAATAGGTTCTTTAATATTCTCTGTTGTTGGTTTTTTACAAAAGAAAGTAATAAACAAAAAGGTAGCATCTTTGATACTTATTGTATCAATAGTAATACTTGGACATCCTAAAATGGGAGCTAATGTAGGAGGTACTATAACAGCAGTATTTTCATTTTTATATTTAATAATGACACTTTATGATATAAAAATAGATCTGAAGAAGATAATATTTATAGGAGTTGCTGTGGTTGGAGTAGTATCCACTATGGCAATAATAGATATTTACTTCATAGGAAGTCAATCGCATTTAGCAGGGGCTATAAAGAAAATAGCATCTGGAGGACCTTTGGTAATCCTTCAGATAATAACAAGAAAAATTGAGATGAATATGAAGCTGATAGGAGTATCTATATGGAGTAAGGTTTTAATACTAGGACTTTTAATAGTAGTTGTACTATTTCAAAAGCCTGTTGGAATACTTAAAAAAGTATGTGATAGATACCCATACCTTACTAAAGGATGGACTAGTATTATAGTTGCAAGTATAGTAGGATTTTTAGTCAATGATTCAGGTGTAGTTGCAGCTGCAACTAGTATCGCTTATGTTATAATACCTGTACTTGTATTACTCGCAAAAGAACTAGATACATCAAAATGATTTTAAGTCCCTGTGTAACAGGGACTTATTTTAAGGGAAAAATTTTTTGAAGGATGGGGAGAATTATGGAGTACAATATACTAGGTAAAAGTGGATTCAAAGTTTCTAAGATGTGTTTTGGAGGATTAACAATAGGACCGCTTCAACGAAACTTTAGTGCAAAAGATGGAGCAAAAATTATAATTGAGGCCTTTGAAAGAGGTGTCAATTTTATAGATACAGCAGAACTTTATGGTACATATAAGCATATAAATGAAGCATTTAAAAGTTATCAAAGAGATAAGATAACTCTTATAACTAAATCATATTCTTATTCTAAAGAAACAGCGGAGAAGAGCTTAAAAAAAGCAATGGAAGAGATGAATACTGATTACATAGATGGATTCTTGCTTCACGAACAAGAAAGTGAACATACGTTAAGAGGTCACTGGGAGGCTATAGAGTATTTTATAAAAATGAAGGAAAAAGGGTATATAAGATCGGTTGGAATATCTACGCATACAGTAGCTGCAGTAAAAGCAGCTTCTAAACTTAAAGAAATAGATATTATTCATCCTATAGTTAATAAAGCAGGTATTGGGATACACGATGGAAGTATAGAAGATATGCTAGGAGCTATAAAAGAAGCGAAAGAAAATAATATAGGAATATACGCTATGAAACCTCTTGGAGGAGGAAACTTGATACATTCATATGATGAAGCGTTGGATTTTGCGCTGAATCTAGATATACTGGATTCAATAGCTATAGGAATGCAATCAAAGGAAGAAGTAATAGCGAACATCTGCAAATTTGAGGGAAGGGATATACCTCAAAATATAAAAGAAAAACTAAATGATAAAAAAAGAGAACTTAAAATAGCTAATTGGTGTGAAAGATGTGGTGCTTGTGTATCAAAGTGTCAACACAGGGCATTATCTATAATAGATGATAAGGTAGTCATAGATAAAAATAAATGTGTACTATGCGGATATTGTTCGAAATACTGCAAAGACTTTTGTATAAAGATAATTTAGGAGGAAAGTATGAAAAGAATAATGGGACTTGATGTAGGTAACAAAACAATAGGTGTAGCGGTTAGTGATTTAATGCAACTTACAGCTCAAGGAATTACAACCGTAAGAAGAAAAGGAATAAAAACAGATTTAGAAGAACTAGATAAAATAATAAAAGAAAAAGAAGTTTCAGAAATAGTTGTAGGTCTTCCTAAAAATATGAATGGAACATTAGGACCTCAAAGTGAAAAAGTAGTGAAATTTACTGAAAAATTAAAGACTATAACTGACCTTGAAATAAAATTTTGGGATGAGAGACTTACAACTGTTGCAGCTGAAAGATCTTTAATTGAAGCTGATGTTAGTAGACAAAAAAGAAAAAAAGTAATAGATATGCTAGCTGCGGTACTTATTTTACAAGGATACCTAGACATGAAAAGAAATATATAATATTTATATATTAAATTTTAAAACTTTGGTATATAATAATAGTAAATAATAAATTTTGATGAGGTGACTTTAATGGAAGAAAACATAGTAACATTAGTAGATGAAGATGGATTAGAAATTCAATTTGAAGTTATAATGACTTTGGAAGCTCAAGATAATGAATATGCAATCCTTATGCCTTTAGATGAAAATGATGATGAAGAAGCATACATATTCAGAATGGAAGAAGAGTTAGATGGAGAATATGCTATAGTTCCTATAGAAGATGATGAAGAGTATGAAAATGTAGTAGCTGTATATCATACTTTAATGCAAGAAGAAGGATTAGAATAATAGTTTTTAAAAATCATACTATAAATAGTATGATTTTTTTTGTGGAAATACAACATTGACATTCATTATCATATGAAATATAATGTATTTATGAAATGAGAACTATTTTAAATTAAGAGTGGGAGGAACCGCAATGACTTTAGATAAAATAAATAGAGGACAAAAAATAGAAATATTACAAATACCAAACGAAAAGATTAGAGTACAGGCTATAAGGATAGGTCTTTATGAAGGTGCTAATTTAGTTTGCTCTCAGAAAGTATTTGCAGGTCCTATAGTACTACAAAATAGATTTCAAGAAATAGCTATAGGAAGAAAATTAGCTCAAACAATAAAAGTAAAAGCAGTATAGGGGGAAATTAAATGTCTACATGTCATACTTATAATCCAAGCGTAACTATAAAAAATGGTGATATAAAATTAGTCCTAGCAGGTAATCCAAATGTAGGTAAATCTGTGTTTTTCAATTATTTAACAGGTATTTATGTTGATGTATCGAATTTCCCAGGTACTACGGTAGATATAAGTTCTGGAAGATTTGAAAATTATGTTGTGATGGATACTCCTGGAGTTTATGGAATATCTTCGTTTAATGATGAGGAAAGAGTAGCAAGAGATGTAATACTTTATGCAGATGTAATATTAAATGTTGTAGATGCTCTTCACTTAGAAAGAGACTTATTTTTAACTCAACAATTAATAGATACAGGAAAACCTGTAATAGTAGCTCTTAATATGATGGATGATATAAAGAGAAATGGAATAGAAATAGACATAGATAAGTTATCAAAAGAACTAGGTGTAAAAGTAATACCTACTAGTGCTATAAAGGGACAAGGTCTTGAAGCGGTTAGAAATAGCTTAAATGAAGCAAGGGTTGGTAATAGAATAGATTTAGTAAAAGATAAAACTAGTGAGATAAAAGAAATTGCAGATTTTGATTCGGAAAGATTATTAATACTTGAAGAAGATGAAAATCTATTAAAAAGACATGATGTAAGTAATTCTCCTAAATTAAGAGAAGAGATATACAAGCAAAGAAGAACGAGAATAGATTATATTATCTCTAGTATAATACAACAAACTAATGAAGGTGCATCATTTAGAACTAAACTAGGTAGATGGATGGTTGAGCCTTTAACAGGAATACCTATATTACTTTTAACATTATATATAATATATCAAGCTGTTGGAGTATTCATTGCACAAACTGTTGTTGGTGTAACTGAAGAAGTTATAATGGGACATTATTATTATAATATAATAATGAGTACTGTAGGAAAATTTGTGTCTGATACTTCGTTTATAGGACACTTATTAATAGGTGAGTTTGGAATTTTAACTATGGCCCCTATATACTTATTTGGTCTATTATTACCACTTGTTGTAGGTTTTTACTTTTTCTTGTCTTTATTAGAAGATACAGGATACCTTCCAAGGATAGCGACATTAGTGGATAGAATGTTAAATTTTATAGGACTTAATGGTAGAGCGATAATACCTATAATATTAGGATTTGGTTGTGTAACAATGGCAACTGTAACCACAAGAATATTAGGGTCTAAAAGAGAAAGATTCATTGCTACTATGCTTTTAGGTCTTGCAATACCATGTTCAGCACAATTAGGAGTTATAGCAGGTCTTATTGCATCGTTAGGAGCTAAATATACGTTTATTTATATAATTACAATAGTACTTGTATTTGGTATTGTAGGAGTTTTATTAAATAAATTTATGAAGGGTGAATCTACTGACTTATTGATAGATCTTCCACCACTTAGAATGCCTAAATTTTCAAATATTATGAAAAAGACATATTTAAAGTCTAAAATGTTTATAATAGAAGCGGGGCCTTTATTTGTATTAGGAGCTATTATAATAACAGTTCTTCAAGATACAGGTGCTTTAGATGCTACAATAAATTTATGTGCTCCTATAACACAAGGATTTTTAAAGCTTGACCCAAGGGTTACTCAAACTTTTATAATGGGTATTATAAGAAGAGACTTTGGAGCTGCTGGACTTACGGATTTAGCATCTCAAGGAGTTCTAAATGCACCTCAGCTTTTAGTATCTTTAGTAGTTATAACTTTATTTGTTCCTTGTATAGCAGCTATTATGGTTATATTTAAAGAAAGAAGCTGGCAAGAATCTGCTGTTATATGGATAGGAAGTTTTGTTATATCTTTCTTAGTAGGAGGAATATTAGCGCAGTTTATAATATAATAATAAGCATAGACAAAAAAATTCTTGAGCATAACAACTCAAGAATTTTCTTGTATAGAAAGGTGGGGTTATTATGGAGATTAAATGTCCAACGTGTGGTTATACTATAAAGGATAATAAAAGTCTAAAGTGCCCGAGATGCAGTACTAGTTTAGTTGAATTTTTTAAATGTAGTGGAGCTTGTAAAAAATGCAATCTAAAAAAAGAATGTAGAAAATAATATTTATTTGAGCCATGCGTTAGCATGAAGCAAATTTTTCATTTTCAATTGAAAAAATATCAATTGATAAAGCTTGACATAATCATAAAATTTGGATAAAATATTAAATGAAAAGAATTATTATTTGAAAATGTAGGTGATTATATGGAAAATTATATAGAAGTAGTAAAACTTAAATTAAAAGAAGAAGGCTATAAATTAACTCCTCAGAGAAGATCTATAGTTGACATAATGATAAAAAATGAAGGAAAACATTTAAATAGTGAAGAAATATATGATTTAGTTAAGATAGCGTGTCCTGAAATTGGACTTGCAACGGTATATAGAACTCTTCAGCTATTAGATGATATAGGAGCTGTATCTAAGCTTAACTTAGACGATGGATGCTGTAGATACGAAATCAGTACAGATGATGAAACACATAATCATCATCATCTTATATGTAAAAAATGTAATAAAATAATAGAAGTTGAAGAGGATTTACTTGAGACGTTAGAAGAACAAATAGAAAAAAATTATGGATTTAAGATATTTGATCACGATGTGAAGTTTTTTGGGATGTGTAATAGCTGTAAATAAACCCCGTGGCATTTGCCATGGGGTTTTTAAAAATCAAAGCTTATATTTAAATGTACATATGACTATCACAAAATATACGAATGTATATACTAATTCAAATATATTACCAGACAAGCTACCAACTTTAAATGGCGCTAGAGAAAATTTTTTATTAGATATTGGATAAAATATAGGTATACCCATTTTAGTGAATATATCACCTAAAAATATATGTGAAGCATAGCTAATTGAGCTAAATAATGCTAGCTGTGGAGAGTTTATCAATGTTTCTATTTCCTTTAATAAAAAATAAAGAAGTAAAATTCCTATTAAACTATGAGTAAAGCCTCTATGTTTTAGCCATGGAGCTACGCCTATAAATATAGCTATTGAAATAAAAGCAAATGGGGTTTTTATATAATATAAAGATAAGCATAGTATAAATGATAAAGCAGAAAATAACGATTTTCGAAGTATAGTATGCTTTAATTTATTTTCTATGAGGACTATCAATACAAAACTTAGTATAAAATTAAAAGTCAGATTTTTATTTATATGTATTAATATAAAAAAGGTAATCATGTTGATCAAGTAAAGTGTATACCTATAAACAGCCTTAGAAAATGAACTTTTTATTAATAAATTTGAAACTGTAGAATGGGATTCATCTATGTCTGGAAGTAAGGAACAAAATGACGAAAGCATGAATGTTAATGGAGAAAGTGGTTTGTCGATTAATATCGAAGTTTCAACAACTGTTAATACTCCTATTGCAAAGTGACTTACGCCTCTCATGGGTAACCTCCTTAGTTTAGATAATATTTAATTTGAGGATATCAAAATAGAATAAATTTGTCAAAAATTTATTCTATTAAATATATATGTATGTATGATAAAATGTATAAGTACTATGGTAATAGTTGGACGTTTTTTATTATTACCTATTTAAAAAAATGAACGGGTAAAACGGACAATTTAAATATAAAAGGAGATGATTTTATTGATGAGAAAATCGAATAAGTTAAAAATAATTCCTCTTGGAGGATTAAGTGAGATAGGGAAAAATATGACTGTTATTGAGTACAAGGATGAAATAATAGTTATAGATTGCGGCCTTAGCTTTCCGGAAGATGAAATGCTAGGTATAGATATAGTTATACCTGATATTAGTTATCTTTTAAAAAATAAAGATAGGGTTAAGGGAATATTTTTAACTCATGGACATGAGGATCATATAGGCGCTCTTCCGTATGTATTAAAAAAATTAAATGTGCCTGTATATGGAACAAAGTTGACTATAGGACTTGTAGATGTTAAGTTAAAGGAGCATAGACTTAATAATGTAAACCTTAACATAGTTAAGCCTAAAGACATAATAAAGACTGGTTTAATGGAAGTTGAATTTATAAAAGCTACTCATAGTATACCGGATGCGTGCTCAATAGCGATTCATACAGAATTAGGTGTGATATTCCATACAGGAGATTTTAAAATAGATTATACTCCTATTGATGGAGATGTAATGGATTTTCATAGAATAGCAGAGCTTGGCAAAAAAGGAGTCTTACTTATGTTGGCGGACTCAACTAATGCTGAAAGATCAGGTTCTACAATGTCTGAAAAAACAGTTGGTTTATCTTTTGATGATATATTCAAAGGAGCTAAAAAAAGAATAATAGTTGCAAGTTTTGCTTCTAATATACATAGAGTACAGCAAATAATAAACTCTGCATATAAGTACAATAAAAAAGTAGCTGTATCTGGAAGATCTATGGTCAATGTAGTTAATGTAGCTAAAGAATTAGGATATTTAACTCTTCCAGAAGGTATATTAATAGATCTTAATGATATAAATAATTATGCTCATGATGAATTGGTTATAATAACTACAGGATCTCAAGGAGAGCCTATGTCTGCACTTTCTAGAATGGCAGCATCAGAGCATAAAAAGATAGAAATTGAAAGAGGAGATTTAGTAGTAATCTCTGCTCATGCTATACCTGGAAATGAAAAGACAGTTTCAAGAGTTATAAACCAGTTGTTTGAAAAGGGAGCAGAAGTTATATATGACGATTTAGAGCATATACACGTTTCTGGTCATGCATGTAAGGAAGAATTAAAGCTTATGCATAGACTAGTTAATCCTAAATACTTCATACCTGTTCATGGAGAATACAGACACTTAAAGCAACATGCTGAACTTGCAAAATCACTTGGAATGCCAAGTGAAAACATATTTACTATTAATACAGGGTCTGTTGTTGAATTTGGAAAAAGTCATGCAAGACTTGCTGGATATGTTCCTTCTGGAAATATACTTGTAGATGGACTTGGTGTTGGAGATGTTGGAAATATAGTTTTAAGAGATAGAAAACATTTATCAGAAGATGGACTTATGGTTGTTGTTGTAACTATAGCAAAAGAAAATGGAAAGGTTATAGCGGGTCCTGATATAATTTCAAGAGGATTTGTATATGTTAGAGAATCAGAAGATTTGATAGAAAAAGCAAAGGTTGTAGTAAGAGAAGCTTTAATTCAATGTGAAAATAAGCAAATAAGAGAGTGGGCATATTTAAAAAATGCTATAAAAGATGAACTTAAAAACTATTTATATGAGAAAACTAAAAGAAATCCTATGATATTACCTATAATCATGGAAATTTAATAAAATAATTTATTACCAAAAAGATGCTATCGATATGTATGGCATCTTTTTTTATATGTAAAAAAATCACACAAATTTTAATGCTTTTTTTACCAAATTGTAAACTGTATAATAAATCTTTTAAAGTGTCAAAATATAACTAAAATGAGATGAGGTGAAAGAATGAAAAGAAAATTAAGTTTAGTTTTAACTATGATGATTATTATATCTTCGTTTACTTCATTTGCAAATGAAGATATGAATTTAACTTCAAAATCTGCTATATTAATAGATGCAAATAGCGGAACTGTTCTATATGAAAAAAATTCCCATGAAAAATTACCTCCAGCTAGTGTGACGAAGATAATGAGTATGCTACTTACAATGGAAGCTTTGAGCGAGGGAAGAATAAAATTAGATGATAAGGTGACTATAAGTGAAAAAGCATCTAGTATGGGAGGTAGTCAATTATTTCTAGAGCCTGGAGAAATCAAAACGGTTGATGAATTACTTAAAGGTATAGCTGTTGCTTCTGCTAATGATGGATGTGTAGCCATGGCAGAATACATCTATGGAAGCGAAGAAGCATTCGTAAAGAAAATGAATGAAAAAGCACAAGAATTAGGCATGAAGGATACACATTTTGCAAATACTAATGGATTACCTATACAAGATCACTATACAAGTGCTTATGATATCTCATTGATGTCAAAAGAGTTAATAAAGTATAAGGAAATTCATAAATATTTAAAAATATGGATGGACGAAATTGTAGTTGGTAAAAAACATAAGAAAATAGGTCTTGTAAATACTAATAAGCTTGTAAGATTTTATAAAGGGGCTAATGGTATAAAAACTGGATTTACAAATGAAGCTAAATTTTGTCTATCAGCATCAGCAACTAGAGATGATTTGACTTTAATAGCTGTGGTATTAGGTGCGCCTTCATCCAAGGAAAGATTTAATGAAGCATCATCTTTACTGAATTATGGATTTGCGAATTATGAAACTATAAAAATATACGACCAAAATCAAGTAGTAAAGAAAATAAAATTAGAAAAAGCAGATCCTGAGAATATAGAACTCACATGTGAAGGGCCACTTTATTATCTGAATAAAAAAGGAGATAAAAAAGATTTTAAAGAAAAAATAGTTATAGACGAAAATTTTAAATTCCCTATTAAGAAAGGTCAAAAAATAGGAGAGGTTCAAATATATAAAGACAAAAAAGTTGTTATGAAATCAAATTTAGTATCAAATAAAGATGTTAAAAAAGCTGGTTATATAAAAATGTTAAATAAAGTTTTAAACTCAATATTAAATTAAAAAATTCGCTTTATGCTAACACATAGCTCATGGAGCTAACAAGTCTTCGACTCTGTTGCTTAAAATAGATGCTACTTAAGTGCAATCATCAATATTGCCTATAAGTAGAAAATCATATAATTTATTTATAAATAAAAAACAGTCTAAGTTTTACTTAGACTGTTTTTTGTGTATCTATCTAGGAGCTAATCTGTTGAATATATTTTGAAGTTCATTGTTAATATCTTTTATAGGTTGTCCTGATTGAACATCTTGTCCTAATCGTTGCAATTGATCGTATATATCATTATCTTGAGTTATAACTACCTTTGTTATATTATTATCTGTATTCTTACAAATAGATTCTATTTGATTTTTTAAAGATTCATTTAACGTCCTATTTGGATCTACAGCAACAACACAAGTATCTCCGTTTACTGCTACTGAACAATCTTCAACTCCCTTTAGATTGTTACATTTGCTTCTGATTGTATTATTTAAACCAGCATTTTTTCTACTCAGATTGTTTTGATAATTAGGATTTAGATTGTTAGTGTTTCCTACATATCCAGTATATTGATTCGGATTGTAATTTCGATCTCTAGTATCTCCTATATAACCAGTATAACGTGTTCCTCTAAAGTCATTTACTGTATTGGGATACGTTGCTTGATAATTAGGTGATACCATCCCTACATTTCGATCATCTACATTTCTTCTAGCTTGATCATTAGTACATCCTATCATAAATGTAGATAAACCTAATACTGTTATGACAGTATAAATCAATGGTTTTGAATTTTTTTTCATAAATACACCTCCTGTAGTTAGTTTTTCTTTTTGTATAAATTTTATAACCTTAGATAATTAACAAGATATGAAAAAAATTCAAAATTAATCAGAGAAAGTAAATATTCTAGTTATTCTTGTAAGTGGATTTATAACTACTGTTACTGTAAGTATTGCTGGTGATCTAGGAGATTTTGAAGTAAATACAGTATCAAAATCTATATTATTTTTTATAAGTAATGAAGTTAATGCATTCACTTGTGCTAAATGAAGATTATCTGAATTCAAAAAACATTTGAATGCTTCACTTTCTAGTAGACATGATAGTTCACTGCAAAATTTTTTCATAAAAATCTCCTTTCTATGTAAAATATAAAAATATTCTTCTTTTTATAATATGAACTGTACATATTTATGCTACTTTATTATTAAATGTAGCTATATAATGAAATTTCTTTAAAAAAATATCTGGGTTTGTTATAATAGGTAGTATCGTAGAATAAGAATGGAGAATGAAAAATATGATTGATTTTTTAATAACTCTTCCAGGTATATTAATGGCAATATCTATACATGAATTTGGACATGGATATGCGGCATATATATTAGGGGATGACACAGCAAAAAAAAGTGGAAGGCTTTCTTTAAGTCCTTTAAAGCATATAGATCCTATGGGATTTTTAATGCTAATTATTGCGCATTTTGGATGGGCAAAACCCGTACCTATTAATTCGAATAAATTTAAGAATGAAAGGATGGGACTTTTCTTAGTTTCAATAGCAGGTGTTGTGTGTAACATATTGCTTGCGATATTATGTATATACTTATATAAATATGAAAAGATATATATAGATATGTATGCACTAAATAGCATAATTTCAAGTGCAGTAAGAATAAATGTTGGCTTTGCGGTATTTAATTTATTACCTATACCTCCTTTGGATGGTTCAAAAATTATACTATCTATTCTGCCCAATAAATTACATTATTATTATTTCAAATATGAGCATGTAGGAAGTATTATATTAGTAATATTAATTATTACTAACAGTATAGGTATCGTGATATATCCTATATATAATGTTATACTAAATTTAATAAATATTATAGTTTAAGGTGATTGAGATGGGATATAATGTAGCTTTAAATTTTTATGAAGGACCAATGGATCTTTTATATGATCTAATAGTAAAAAACAAAATAGATATATATGATATATCTATTTTTGAAATAACAAAGCAGTATCTAGAATATTTAGATGAAATGGGAAGCATGGATCTTGAAATAACTAGTGATTTTATAATAATGGCGTGTAGGCTTCTTGAAATTAAATCTAAATACTTATTGTATAAAAAAAATGAAGAAGAAGAAGATCCGAGAACAGAGCTTATGCATCAGCTTATAGAATATAAAAACTTTAAAAAGGCATCGAATTATTTAAAAGATAGAATGTATTTAGGAGAAGGTATATTTTATAGAAAAAAAGAAGAAATTTATATAGAAGAAAAAATGGATTTGTCAAATTTAAATATAGATATGCTTATGAAATTCTTACCGAGTGTTGTTAAGGAAATAAGAAAAGAAAAAACAGAGAATAAATTAGATACAATATATAAAAAGCCTACTATTTCAATAGAAGAAAAAATTTATTATGTCAAAAACCAATTGGATAAAAAAGGAACTTTGCTATTTAAAGATTTAATTAAAACTTCAGATAAAGAAGAAATTATAGTTACTTTTTTATCGGTTTTAGAACTTATAAAAACAAAAAATATAGTAGTAAAACAAGAAGATTACTTAGCAGATATAATAGTTAAAAAGGTAGAGTGATTTTTATGAATAACAAAAGAATAAAAAATATTATAGAAGCTATATTGTTCTCATATTCAGATCCTATAACAGTAAAGGAAATAAAAGAGATAATAAATGAAGATATGAACTTGCGTGATATAGAAAATATATTAATAGAATTAAAGAAAGAATATGAAAATCAAGATAGAGGGATGCAAATATATAATGTTCAAAATAAATATCAAATGGGAACCAATAAAGAGTACCAAGAGTATGTACTAAAGTTATTTGAACCTAAAAAGAAAAAAAGCTTAACACAAGCTACTCTAGAAACATTAACTATAATAGCTTATAAACAACCTATAACTAAGGTAGAAATAGAAGAAATACGCGGTGTTAAGTGTGATAAGGCTATATCTACCTTAATTGAACATGATTTTATAAAAGAAGCTGGAAGACTTAATAAAATAGGAAAGCCTATAATATACAAAACCACTGAGGAGTTCTTAAAACTATTTGGACTTGATAAGATAGAAGACTTACCACCTGTTCAAGAAGAAGAAAAGCAAGAATAAAAAAATTTGATTTATGATATAAAAAAATCGCATTATGCCATGGCATGATGCGATTTTTTCTAGAAAGATGGTGGAGTAGAAACCCAAAGTATAGAAGCCGCTTTGTTTGTATTATTTACAATATAATGTTCTTTGTCTGGAGTAAAGTAAAAACTTTCTCCTTTTTTTATTTTAAATTTCTTATTGCCGATATGAATTATTACAGAACCTTTTACTATGTAACCGAATTCTTGCCCTTGATGAGGTCTATCTATTACAGTCTTACCTCCTGACTCGATATCTACTAAAATAGGTTCCATATCATTCTTTTGAGAATTTGGAATAAGCCAATGGATTGTATGGTTTAATTCCTCGTTAACAGATTCGTATATATCATCTTTTTTGTAAACAATCTTTTCTTCTACAACTTCATTAAAGAATGCCTTTAAATCGGTTCCTAAGGCTTCTAGAATATCCATTAATGTTGCAATGGATGGAGAAGTCAAGTCTCTTTCAATTTTAGATATAAACCCTTTTGTAAGGTCACATCTTTGAGCCAATTCTTCTTGTGTCAATTGGTTTAATATTCTCAATCTATTAATTTTTGTTCCGATTTTCAAAATAATCACTCCTATAATTAAGGGAAAAATGTTTTATGAATTAAGTATGAATGAATACTACTTTATAAGTATAATATATAATGAATAATATATCTATATTAGATAATAAGAAAATAAAAAAAAGTCAATAGATTTTATAAAAAAAAGTATGCATTTTACTTTTTAGGAAACAATAAATGTATGAAAATTATTGTTTATATATTCTTATGTTTGGTATTTTTAGTAATAATTATATTAAGTTCCAATATGAAAATAAGCATACGATTGATTAAAAATGGACAAAATGATGAAATAGCATTTAAAATAAAAGGTTTATTTGGAATTATAAAGTATGAAAAAAAATATTCTTTTTTGGATTTGTCTCTCAATCAAAAAGGAATAAATTTAGAAGCTGAAGAAGATGCTTCTACGAAAGGAGAATTAATTAATAGTCTTAAAGAAAAGCTTAATAATAAAGATATATTGAAGGATTTTGAAAATCTAAAAAAATCACTTGAATATCTTTTTAAAAAGGCTGATATTAAAAACATAAAAATAGATACATATATATCTAATGAAGATGTATTTTTAAGTATATTTTTATTTAACTTTGTAAATATAATATACAAATATATATACGATAAGGTAGATACTGATAATTTGAAACTAAATATAAAACCTGGATTTAATGAAAATGTATTTAAGATATATATAATAACAGATATTAATTTGAAAATCATAAACTTTATAAAACTTTTAAAAAATTACAAGATTTTTAAAATAAACAAAGGTGGTGCATAAACAATGCCAGAACAACAACAACATCCAATAGAGAGTTTGATGAAAACTACTATGGAAAATATGAAAGCAATGATAGATGTTGACACTATAGTTGGAAATCCAGTTGAAACATCAAATGGATCAGTGCTAATACCTATATCAAAAGTTTCGTTTGGATTTGCGTCTGGAGGAGGCGAGTATAAGAAGGGAGGTGCATCCGATGAAGATTCAAATGATGCATATCCATTTGCAGGAGGTACTGGAGCAGGTATAACTGTTCAACCAGTAGCTTTTATGGTAGTAGAAAAAGAAGAGACAAAGCTTATGTATATAGACCAAAATGCAAATATGCTAGATAATATACTTAATAAAACACCTAAGCTTATGGAGAATATACAAAGTATGTTTTCTGGAAAAGGTAAAAGTAATAATCAATCTAAAAAAGAAGATGAAAATAAGCAACAAAATAATGACTCCCAAAATAATAATAATCAACAAAATTAAAGCTGAAGGCAAAAACTTGCCTTCAGCTTTTCCTATTTGTAACCAAAATGATCAAATGTAAATAAATTATATTAATGAGTATAGTTTGAAATGAATTAATATAATTTATTTACATTTGTTATGCATATTGTGTGAAAGGGGGATTGTTATGGGGAATAAAATATGTGTTGATGCAGGTAGTATGTATTGTCCTTGTCACTTAGCTAAAAGTGGAGATTGTATAAGTTGTTCTTTGTTATCGGGTAAAGAATTATGTGAGTGTGATTTAAAAGGAATATGTATATACCAAAATTTCAAAAAAAATAATGAAAAAATAAGTGACTCTAGAGAAGGTATATTATGCAAGGTATTAAAAAACAAACAAATAAAGACAAATATATACTTACTCAGTATAAGTATACCAAAATCCTTGGCATGTGAATTGATACAT
The DNA here is from genome assembly GCF_037844525.1 of Tepidibacter sp. Z1-5. NCBI lineage: Bacteria > Bacillati > Bacillota > Clostridia > Peptostreptococcales > Peptostreptococcaceae > Tepidibacter > Tepidibacter sp. Z1-5. Next base: position 52,864 of record NZ_JBBMMD010000010.1, read on the forward strand.
CCTGGATCATATATACTTTTAAAAGATAAAAAAAGAAAAGATGATATGTTTAATAGTCCTGTTTCTGTAATGAATATAGACTTGAAAAACAATATACTGGATATAGTTGTTGAAAGTATAGGACCTAAGACAAAAGATTTATTAAATAGTGATACAGTATTTATAAAAGGACCATATACTAATGGTATATTTGGAATCAAATACTTTAAACAATTAAAAAGTAAAAAAGTATTGATTTTAACAAAAGGACTCTCAAGTGTTACATTGATAAATGTAGTTAATAATCTTTTGAAGAATAATAATGAAGTAAAAGTATTTTTTGATAACTCTGGTAAAAAAATTGAAGAGTTAGAAAAAAAACTAAAAGAATTAAATATAGATTTAAAGTATTTTCATTTTAAAAACAATGAAAACTTAATAAAGGAAGAATTAAAAAAAGGTGTGGATATGGTCTTTAGTGCAGGATCTAATCACTTTAATAAAAATAGTATGAATATAGTTGATAGTATAGACGACACAATAAATTTAGCTATAACTAATAATAATTTGATTTGTTGTGGAGAGGGCATATGCGGTGCTTGTATTGTAAATGTTAAAGGTGAAAAAATAAAAACTTGTAAGACTCAAATAGAGCCAAGAGTATATCTAAAGGAGGCTTTGAAATGAGAAAAGTTATAGTCATAGGTGGCGGTTGGGCAGGATGTGCTGCTGCTATTAGTGCTAAAAAAGCAGGGGCTGATGTTACTTTAATAGAAAGAACCGATATGTTGCTTGGACTTGGAAATGTGGGCGGTATTATGAGAAACAATGGAAGATATACAGCTACAGAAGAAAATATACTCTTAGGGGGTAGAGAATTATTTGAAATCACTGATGAATATTCAAGACATAAGGATATTGATTTCCCAGGACATAATCATGCACGACTTGTAGTATTGCGACTTTTTGGTACCATATGGAATTGAGGGATCTATTTTTTTTTAGTCCCCCATAAATCTATATTAATATTATTTGTTTCTCCATCCCATGTAACTCTATCTACTAGAGTTTCGAGTAAATGTCTTTTCTTCATTATTACATTCTCATCATTATTTAAATCTTCTACATTATCAAAAAATGAATTAAATTCTTTAAGAGTATCTACTATAAGAGAAGTATTTGTTATATTAGTTGAGGCTTTCTTTTTTTCATTTTTATTATTAGTCAATTTCATTTCTAATTCTTTAATTTCTTTTCCTAGTTCATCTATTTTAGAAATAATAAATTCAGACGCTACAGAATTAGAATCTATTTTTGCTAATTGATTTAATAAAGAGTCCATATGCTTTTGTTTTTCTTCAATATCTTTTTTTATATTATCAATTAAAGAAGAAGTTTGAGTGAGTGCTGTTTGCTTTTTATATTCTTCTAACTCTTTTATAACTATATCTGTATTTAAGTTTTTAATATGGTCAATTACAAGTTTTTCCAATCTATCTCCTCTAACATTTGGATTAGCACATCTACTTTTAGCACTATGGGCCTTCATAGTACACATATAGTAGTAGATTCTTTCACCAGTATCTTTTCTAGGTCTTCCATAACTTATTCTCATAGGAGCACCACATTTAGAACATTTTAAAATGCCGCTGAGTAGGGACTTTCTAGATGTACCTTGTCTTGGATTTTCTTTTTTAGAGTTCTTATCTAGTTTTCTTTGTACTTCAAGCCAATCATTAGCAGATATTATACCTTTATGCTTAGAAACAGCTGCTATCCATTTGCTCATATCTCTTTGTTTAGATTTAGAATTACATTTATTATACGTAAGGATTCCATTGCCATTAGGCGTACCACATACTAACATTCCTTTTCCTTTTAAATATTCGAATACATCGTCATTAGATTCTACATAAACAGGGTTGCGAAGGATATCATTTACAGACATAGAAGCAAAATCTCCACCATTTTTACCTTTTATATTATTTGCAAGAAGGTATTTTAGTACTATATGAATAGATCCACCCTGGATGTATTTATCAAATATTAGTCTTACTCTATCTAGTTCATCTTTAACTGGAATAAGTTTTGACATAGATCGTTCCTTAAATTCAGAATCTAAATAAGTAATTTGTTGACTTTTAAATCCTAAAGAAGTTTGTCCTCCAAGCCAACGGCCTGTTTTAGCGAGTTCCATCATATTGTCACGAATTCTTTCTGCTATAGTTTCTCTCTCAAGCTGAGCAAAAACAGAAGCTATATAAACCATAGCTTTACCCATAGGAGTAGAAGTATCGAACTGTTCCTTTATAGATACAAAACTTATATTGTTGTCTTGTAATAATTCTAGAGTAGAAGAAAAGTCAGCCACATTTCTACTAATACGGTCCAATCTATAACAAATAAGTACATCGAATTTTTTCTTTTTAATATCTTGAACAAGTTCTTGGAACTTAGGTCTATTTGTATTACCTCCAGAAAAACCTTCATCTTCATATATTGTGAATTCAGTAATATCTAGATGCTTTGCAGCATGTTCTTTACACATTTGTACCTGGTTTTCAACTGAGTCACCTTTACCAGTAAAAACAGATTTACGAGAATAAATTGCAGCTTTCATAATGAGCTCCTTTCTAATTTGTTATATGTAAATTATATCATAAAGAAGAGTAGCTATTGAAATGAGCTAAGGTATTTTTCCTACTAAGTATGCTATAATAAAGGAATAACCTTAAACTAGAGGAGAGAAATATATGAAAAAATTACCTATTGGAATAAGTGATTTTAAAAAATTAATAACTGAAGGTCATTATTATGTAGACAAAAGCTTATTTATAAAAGAAATAATAGATGATGGCTCGGAAGTTATATTGATTCCAAGACCTAGACGATTTGGTAAAACTCTGAATATGAGTATACTTAAATACTTTTTTGAAAATACAAAGGTAGATAATAAATATTTATTTAAGGATTTAAAAATAAATGAGTTCAAAGAAATAATGGACACTCAAGGAAAGTATCCAGTTATATATATAACGTTTAAAGATATAAAGTTCTCTAATTGGGAAGATTGCAATAACGGAATAAAAACATTAATAAGTTCATTATATGAAAAACATGACTATCTTGTAAAAGAAAATTTTTTAAGTGAATTGCAAACAAACTACTATAATAAAGTAATAAGTGGAAATGTTAATATGGTAGAACTTTGCCAAAGTTTAAAAATGCTTACAAAATACTTATGTGAATATCATAATGAAAAGGCTATAGTATTAATAGATGAATATGATGTACCTATTCAAAGTGGTTATTTAGATAATTACTATGATAAAATAATTGAATTCATGAGAGTGTTTTTAGGTAGTGCTCTTAAAGATAACGAATACTTAAAAAGAGGAATATTAACAGGAATATTAAGAATAGCAAAAGAAAGTATATTTTCAGGTCTTAATAATTTACATGTATGTACAATACTCAAAAAACACTATACTAAGCATTTTGGATTTTCACAAGAAGAAGTAGAGCAAATTCTAAAGTATTACAATATAGAGTATAAAATAGATGATATAAAAAAATGGTACAACGGATATAACTTTGGTGATAATGTAATATACAATCCTTGGTCAATACTTAATTACATAAAAAATCATAATGATGGATTTAGACCTTATTGGGTAAATACAAGCAGTAATGATTTAGTCAAGATAGTACTTACAAAAGCAGGAGAAACAGTTAAAAAAGAACTAGAGGATCTTATTCAAGGAAAAAATATTGTAAAACAAATAAATGAAGATATAGTAATGAAAGAAATAGAAAATGGAGCAGAAAATGTATGGAGCTTTTTACTATTTAGTGGATATTTAAAAGTTATAAAAGAAGATTTAAAAATGGGAAGAAGTTTTTGTACATTAGAAATACCAAATCTTGAAGTAAAGTACTTATATGAAGAGATAATAATGTCTTGGTTTAAGGAAAGTATCAACAGTGAAAAATTCAATTATATGTTAAAAAGTCTAACAACAGGTGATATAGAAACATTTGAAGAAATACTTAGTGAATATTTGATAAAAAGTGCAAGCTATTTTGACATAGAAGAAAGTGAAAAGTTTTATCATGCATTTGTACTTGGAATCTTAGTAGCTCTAAATGAAGATTATGAAGTGAAATCAAATAGAGAAAGTGGTTATGGAAGATACGATATAATGGTGATTCCTAAAGACCAAACTAAACTTGCAATAATAATAGAATTTAAAAAGGTAAGTAAAAGAAGAAAAGAAACTCTTGAAACAGCAGTTGATAAAGCTATAGCTCAGATAAAAGATAGAAATTATAGACAGGAATTAGTAGATAGAGGAATAAATAATATAATAGAGCTTGGAATTGCTTTTGAAGGAAAAGAAGTTTTGGTTAAAGAAGTGAATAGATAGGATTGATTAAAATCTGCCATGGTTGGGATACCTGATATGGCAGATTTTATTATTGTAGGGAATTATAGTAGTTTGATTATTACTTGTAGTTTCTGCAAAAGCTACAGTTGATTCATTTTCATTTGATGAAGATTCTGCTTGTTGAATTTCTGTCTTAGCTTTTTCAAACTCATTTGTAGAGCTATTAGCTTCTGTAGATCCACAAGCTGTAAATAATAGCATTAGTAGAAAGCATAGTAGTATAGATGATATTTTATTATGTCTTTTCAATTTAAATAAACCTCCTTTTTATATAGAGTATATATATAATTTTATAAATATACAACATATAGGAAAATATAGAGTTTGGATTGTATGAGTTTTAAGAATGGAAAATAATTGAAAATGATTTAGGGTTTTGTAGTATAATTATTAATGGAATTTATAATAAAGGGGTTGAGCTTTATGGGAAAGAAAACACATTGTGAAGAATGTGGAACTAAGTTAAATGCACTTATACGAACTACTTTTCGAGGTAAAGAAGTTTGTGGTAAGTGTGAGAGAGAGCTAAGACAAAAGATGCAAATGGAACAATCAGAGCAACAGGAAATAACAAACACTATTACAACACCTAGTTCAAAAGGTAAAGGAAGTATAGATGCTTTGAGGATGTTTGGTATTGTAGAATTGATATGTAGCATAATTGTAGCAATAATAATATTTGCACAAATAGGAACGACAGAAGGATATTATCGTGATGAAATAAATCCAATTGGACTAGGAGCATCATTAACGATATTAATTCAAGGTGTATTATTCTATCTAGTCACTTCTGTCCTATGTAATATTGGAGAAGATGTTATCATTATAAAAAATAAATTAAATAAAGAAGAAAAGGAAACTGTATAGGCTAGTAGTTGAATAGAGGCATAGCAGAGCAAATGGGATAAACTTGAAGATGAGTCTATTTTTATGGAATGATAAATTGAAATTTAATGTGATTTAAATAAGAAAAACAAATATTAAACTTCCCATTATATAAACATATAAAGTTGAAAACTCTTCTGAATTATATCAGGAGGACTTATTTTTACATCTTCTCAAAAACACCAATCATAATAAGCAAACTACATAAACACAAACATCAAAACAGTAGCCAACCAAAGCTACTGCTTTTTACTGCACAAATATAAAATGAGTATAAAAATATGCTATATTATGGTAAAGCATACCTAGAAAAACAATCTGTTATAAAAGTTATAGTTTTGATTATATTAGAGTGATGTCTATGAGCTGTA
>NZ_JBBMMD010000011.1:0-37147 GCF_037844525.1 Tepidibacter sp. Z1-5
TAAAGGAGCTATGTCTAGTGCCTTGATATATTCAATTATAGAAACGGCGAAAGCCAATGGTTTAGTGTCAGAAAAATATCTATTATATTTAATGAATGCGATATCAAAATTGGAAGATATAGACAGAACGAAAGCGAACTTACTAGCACTAATGCCTTGGTCAGATACTTTACCCGAGGAATTGCAAATCAAAAATAAGAAATAAATTTTAAAAATCCAGTATACTAATTTTTCTAGTTAGTTATACTGGATTTTCTATTTCAAGACGGTAAATCTTTGACGGATACATACATTCTATCACTTTTTTCAGTATCTATTTTTTCTCCAGTATTAGCATCCAATGAATACCCTACATTACAACTCTCCGTCTTTAATTCCTAAATATCTATTCAACAGTTATATTATGACTTTTAAAGAACTCTTCTACTTTTTCACTTGAATTTATAACTCCTTTTAAAACCTCTTTTTCCCATAAAGATGTATCTCTACTATATTCTCTTAAATCTTTTCCATAGAAAGTTTCAAGTTCTTTTCTAGTTATAGTAAATGATTGCTTATTTGGGGTATCCAGTTCAAACTCAACTTTATCTACATTCTTTACAAGTATAAATAACGTAGTAGCATTGTTTAAAAATATATTTTCTACACTCTCACTATTCCAATACTTATCAAAATCTTCTTCTTTCAAATTTGAATTTTCTTGTAATCCATAATCTACTTTTATCCCATACGGTTCGGTATTTGTTTGTAATGAAAACTGTTTTACATAGATATTGCCCGGTAAATTGTATAAGATTCCACCTACAGCGCTATTATCTCCAACATAAGAATCTTTATATTCTATTAATTTTTCTATATTTATTTCTTGTATCTTATTTGTACTCTTAGTTTCATTTGATTTGCAAGCTGTGAATAGTGTAAAACCCAAAATCAAAATAAAAACTAAAATAAATATTTTTTTCAAATTAAATCAACCCCATTAAATTATATAGTAAAGCTACACAAATTAATCAATCTAACTTTCCATTTTCAGATCATATATATCTGAAAATTCGATATTGACTTTCTGTTTCATATAATCTTCTTTTTCCGTCGTTAAATTTAAACTTTGATTTATAAATTCATCCTCAACAGGTAGTTTTATAACAAATTCACATCCCTTACCGTATTCACTACTTAAAGATATTGTTCCTCCTTGCATCTCTACTAAAGATTTAACTATAGATAGCCCTATACCGCTCCCCTCATGATTTCTTGTAAACGATTTGTCTACTTGTCTAAACCTATCAAAAACCAAACCAATATCATCCTCTTTTATTCCTATCCCTGTATCCTTTATTACAATCTTAACATTATCAACCTCATCAAATATATTAACAAATATACTCCCACCTTCTGGTGTAAATTTTACAGCATTTGATAATAAATTAAGTATAATTCTATCCATACTTTCTATGTGACAGTTCACTATTTTTTCCTCAACTTCTGTATCAAATTCTATGTATAACCCCTTATTCTCTACATAGTCTATAACTGATAATGTGACATCCTCAACTACAGATACTATATTATATTTATCCATATTTATATCAAAATATCCTGCATCTATTTTAGTAATATCTATTAAATTATTTATTAATCTTAATAATCTATAACCATTCTGCTTTAATGTTTTAAAGCTTTTATTTTGTTTAGGTACGAATGATTCAGATGTATTTTCAAAAAGTTGTATTGTGCCTAAAATTATTGTTAGAGGAGTTCTTAATTCATGTGATAGATTAGCGAAGAATTCATCCTTTATTCTATCATGTTGTATTTGTTCTCTTAATTTTTTTTCCTCTAGACATACTTTTTCCTCTAACTCTAGTATTTTCTTTTTTTCAGTGACATTTCTACATGAAACCAATGCATAGTTATTTCCTTGTACATCTATACTACTCCCAAATATCTCCATATCAATCACTTCGCCATTTTCCCTAAAGAACATTTCTTCTACAACAGGTTCAAAATATCTGCCTTCTTTAGCAGCTTCATATCGTTCTTCTCCTATTGCATCTATATTAAATTTTACGAAATTTTCTACAGGTTTTCCAATTACATCTTGTGCATTTTCGAATCCAAAAATCTCTGCCGCTTTTTTATTTAAATATTTAAACTCTAATTTTCTATGTACAAAAATTGCATTAGGTGATGACTCAACAATTTCTTCAAACAAGCAAAGCTTATTCTCCATTTTATTAATATAAGATTTTATCTTTATATTTATTATTATTGATAATATATTTAAAATTAATAATAAAATAAGTCCTCCTATAACAATAATATAATTCAGCTTAATTTTATATAAATATAAAATCAAACTTAATATTATAGATAAACAATTAATTAAGCTCGATAAAATAATCTGTATTTGTCCTATTTTTTTTAATTTCATCAAAAAGTCCTCCTCAAAGAGATTGCAAATATAATATGTCTATAATTTTGCAGATTATTACATATTAACATTATACATGAAATATATGTATATACTATCGAAATTTATATATATTGAAAATTTCTTATATTTAAATTTAATCTTATTTTATTCATGTTTTAAATTTCAAAAAAAGATGTATATCAAAATATCTATTTTCCTAGATCCTTTTGATATACATCCTGTTTAACTGAATTAAAAACTAATTTAATTTTTAATATATATTTATATCTCCTGATGAAGTATTTATTATTATTTTATTTTTATCATTCCCAACAATTCCTCTTAAAGTATTGTCTTCCTGTTTACCTCTTACCATAATAGGAAAACCACATTCAATATTTCCACTAGAACACTCAGCATCCAAATAAAATTTAGCATCATCTGGCAATTCTATATTTACAGTTCCTGACGAAGTATCTAGATCAATATTATTATCAAATATATTATAATTGACTTCTACTGATCCAGAAGACGATTCACCTTTTAAATCTCCTGTAAAATTATTTAACTCTACATTTCCTGAAGATAAATCTATACATGTAGAATCTGTAACTATATTATCTCCTATTAATGTTCCTGAAGAACTATCATATTTTAAATTTTTAATATTTAGATCTTTTAAACTTGCGTCTCCTGAACTCACATCTATAAAAAGATTATTTAATGTTAATTCATTTTGAATGTTTATATTACTAGAAGATGAATTTATATCTATGTTTTCTTTGTAATTTTTAGGTACAAAAATATCAAGCTTTAAATCAGAATTGAATATACTATATGATTTTGGCCTTTTTACAAATATTAAAAGTTCTTTTCCATTTATTTTGGTTTCAAGTTCAGGCTTAAACGTTGAAATAACATTTCCATAAAAATGAGCTTTGATATTTGCTCTATCCTCAGGAATTATATTAATATCAGAACTTGAAGCTTCAATAGAGATTTGATTTATTACATCTATTTTCTCAACTTTTTCTTGATCTAAATTATTATAATCTTTTTTATTTTTATATGAAACACTAAAGTTATCTTTAAATCCTCCAGTAAAAGATATTATAGTAAATCCTATTCCATAGCAAATTAACATTATAGTTATTAAGTATGTAACAATTTTTTTAATACTCATACAATCCCCTCCTAATTATTTTTTAATTATATCAATGTTGTATTTTAGATATTTAACAGTACCTTTATACGCAAGTTTTGTTAGATATATATCTAAAATAAAAAACAGTATACCTAAAGCAGTTGTTCCTATACCTATAAATCCAGCACCTATAGGGTTAATATTAATGGTAATATTTACTCCAAACACAGGACCGAATATTGCATCTATAAACATTCCTATTCCACCAAAAGTCACCCCTAAAGCTCCTCCAAATAATCCTATCAATACTCCTACCAATCCTATAAATGGTCCTAAAACAAAAATTAAATTAAACAATCCAAGCGCTATGGTTGCAATAACTGCCTTTACTATATTAGTAGGTGTTGGGTTATTTTGTGCATTTTCAATGACAATATTGGCTTTATATGATTTGGCTATTTTTTTAGGATCTCCTAGTTCTTTTGATATTTCATCTTCTGTTTTTCCTCTTCCTAGACCTACGCTAAAATGTTCTTCATAATCATAAATTATTTCATCTATCTCTTCTTTAGATAATCCGTAAAGTTGATTTTTTAAAATATATATAAACTCTTTTTTATTCATTTAAATCCTCCTCATTTATAATACTATTGACACCTTTAATAAAATGATCCCACTCATTAATCAATTCATTTTTTATTTTTTTACCTTCATCCGTTATCTTATAATATTTTCTAGGTGGTCCTTCGCTTGATTCCTTAAGATAGCTTGTAAAATAGCCTTCTTTTTGAAGCCTTCTTAAAAGGGGGTATATTGTTCCTTCTGATATATTTATATATTTTGATATTTTTTCTACTAATTCATATCCATAGCAGTCATTTTTACTAAGTAAAACTAGAACACATAACTCTAAAACACCTTTTTTAAACTGAATATTCATGTTCATTTCCTTTCCTCTATAAGTTTTATTTCCATTTATAGTATATAATACAGTACTGTATATTGCAAGGTACTAAACGAAAAACAATTGATCAATTAAAAAAAACTGTCTCAAAACAGAAATTAATTTCTATTTTGAGACAGCCCCTAATTTAAACTACGCAAATTTTAAAAAATGAGTTTCAAAATTCTATTGAGGATATGAGCATAACATAATGCATATTTTTTATTTAAAAAAGTTTTTAATAAAATCAGGAGCACTGTCTTCCTCAAAACTTCCATAAACTATATTGCTTTTATCCTCTGAATAAAACCCTATAATATACTTTGCGTTTGAATCTGGATCATGATAGTTATTTTCATAATTTCTTAAACACATTTCTATTTTATCTTTATCTAATATATCTAATCTCTTTATGTTTTTATCATTCTGATTTATATATCTACCATATTGATCTCTGTACATCTCATCTAGATTTTCTACTTTTTCAACAGTAGCATAAGCTACTTCCTCTGAAGTAATTCTTGAATTTTTTATATAATCTTTTTCTTCTAACCATTTTTCCAGTTTAATAAAAGATTTATCCCATACCATGTGTATACCATTGTTATACTTATCTTCTTCACTGTCTTCGTTATTATCTTTTTTATTCTCTATTAATGAAATATCTATATCTGACCAATCTTCTTTTTTATCTATCATGTCTTCATATTTTTGATTATTTATTTCATTCTTTAAAATTTCTAAGCATTCTCTAATTTCTTGTTTATCCGTTATATAAGTTACTTTATTACTGTTTTCTACAGGTCTAATTGTTATTTTCTCAACGTCCGAATTATTAACATCAAAAATTCTATTTTTCATTTTTTTATACTCTTTAGATTCATATATAGGCTTTAAATATTTAATGTAATCTTCTTTTGAAATACCATAACTTCTTTTTATTATTCTTCCACTTTTTAATTTATATGCAATAGCAACATTCAGATCTGAGTTATCTTTGTCTAAATTTTGCTTTTTATCATTTATGATTTGCTTATGAAGCTGTTGAATGTTTTTCCAATTATCTTCATCGTAATAAAGTCTTTTTTCTTCAGAATCTCTTAATCTATAAAAACTTTGATCAAAGTATATACTTTCCACTTTGTTTACATCGGGAATATATTTTTCATATCCAATAATATCAAATTTTATTCCTAATAGAAGAATTATTATTATTCCAACATATATACAATATCCTTTTACATTTTTGAAAACTCTTAAAGATTTCTTTATAGTAATTTCTGCAATAAAATATCCAATTAAAGACATAATAAGATACCAACATAATACCCAATGAATATTATTTCTTGATCCTACAAAATACAATCCACCTAATAACATAGTACAAAATGTTATTCCATATTTGAATATAGGCTTAAAGCTTCTAAAAGCAATAGATTGAGATGCTGCTTCTAGATTTCTTTTATTATATAAAATTCTAGATATAATATATAAAATAATATAAATTAATATATATATTAACACTGCTTTCAAGCTCATCATATCTTCATTTGGTACGCAAGGTGCTATAGTTAATGGAGATAGTTTAAATATATTTTCCATTAAATAAGAATCCGCACTAAATCCATATATAAAAATTCCCATATTATAAACTACTAATCCAGTTAACCCTACAGGCAAAAATAAAAATATGTAACTCAATACACCTTGAACAGCTGATATTCCTGTAATCATTCCTACAAGAACTGTAAACATAAAAATTAATGTACTTAAAATTACAGTTATTCCACCCCATCTTAGGATATCTATTGTATATACAAAATCTTTGTAATATTGGTTATAAGTTAGTGTAGAATTTAATATAATGCAAGCAATTGTAGTAACAACTACTGGTAGTATTAAAAGTAATGTACCTACAAATATATGGTTATTATATAAATTTCCTCTTTTTATAGGAAGTGAATGTATCATATCTGATGATTTTTTTATATGTATATATCTAAATAATAAAATAGCTAACAGAACAGGTATAACCCCCATTAAAATCATTGTTTCTCCAGTTTCAAAATCAAACATCCTTTTTATTGGATTTTCTCTATAATATCCATAATTTTCAACTTCACTATTTATCATCAACATTCTCATTGGTATAGTAAGTAATAATCCTAATAAGTAGACTACTCCTACCCAAGAAAATCTTTTAAAATTATTAAATATTACCCCTCTATTAAAAAATGATGTTTTCGATTTCATACCCGATACCCCCCATTTCGTAAATAAATATTTCTTCTAATGTTAGTGGTAAGACATCTAAAATTTTTGGTTCATACTTTTCTAAAGTAGATATTACATTTTCTTTTTTCCCTCTAACAATTAATAAAACAATACTTCCTCTTTCTTCTTTATAAAGTACATCTATATTCCCTAAAAGTTCTTTTGGTATTTCATCAAAAGCAACTTGTATTTTATGAACATCTGATTTTAAATCATCTAAATCCTTTTGAATTATCATATTCCCTTTGTGAAGTATTCCTATATGATCACATATATCTTCAAGTTCTCTTAAATTATGAGATGAAATAAATACTGTCATTTCTCTTTCTGCTACATCTTGAATAATTAGATTTTTTACTTTTTTTCTCATAACAGGGTCTAATCCATCAACTGGCTCATCTAGAATCATAATCTTTGGCATAGTAGAGAAACTTAGCCAGAATGCAACTTGTCTTTGCATACCTTTAGATAAACTATTAATTCTTTTGTTAGTATTGATATTAAAAACTTCTTCTAATCTTTTAAATCTCTCCTCGTTCCAGTTTTTATAAATTCTTTTATAGAATTTAGCCATTTCTTTTATTGTATATTGAGCAAAGAAATAAAGAATATCAGGCATAAATATCATGTCTGATTTTATATCTATATTTTCATATACTTCACTATCATCTATGTATATTTCTCCATTATCTTGTCTATAAATACCTGATAAAAGTTTCAAAAGTGTAGTTTTTCCTGCTCCATTTGAACCTACTAAACCGTATACCGAACCTTTTTCTACACTTAAACTAACGTCTTTTAAAGCTTCAAATCCTTCAAAAGATTTACTTACATTCTTTGCCACAATCATTTCCTTCTCCTCCTCTAACCAAACTTTCAGCCTCTGAAATCATATCTATAATTTCATTTTTATCCATTCCTAAATAAATAGCTTCAGACAAATTCTTAACTAATTCTTTTTTTATATTTGTTAACTTTTCAGAATTTATAATTTGTGATGATGCCATTACAAAACTTCCTTTCCCTTTTATAGAATATATATATCCTTGTCTTTCCAGCTCTCTATATGATTTTTGAATAGTATTTGGGTTAATTGTAAGTTGTGTTGAAAGTGTACGTACTGAAGGTAGTTTTTCATCTACTTTTAATACCTCACTAATTATAAGCTCTTTAAATCGTTCTACTAATTGTTCATATATAGGCAATCTACTTCTTAAATCTAATTCAAACATGTATACCCTCCTTCCGTTCTATCTGTATTATATGTGTTATCTGTATTATTATATATAGTACAGTTTTAATTATAGCTCAATTGTTATATTTTGTAAACACAAAAAATAAAAATCACACCGATTGAAATAAATCTGATTTGATTCACTTCAACTAGTGTGATATTTTATATGCTAAGAGATTATAAAATTTTTGTTATGTAGATAATATTGATGGAAGAACTACACTTCTAAAACAGTTCCTGTACAATTTACAAAGAAATTCTCACAGTTTTGCTCAAACATTTTAGTTGCATTTTCTCCTGTACAGTGAGATACCCCTATAATGTTAATATTCATTTCTTTTAGGCATTCTATGGTTTTACTTATACGCTGTTCATTCGCTTCTACAAGATGTGTTCCTCCTATAACTCCATATATATTCTTACCTGTTCTTTTAGCAATTGTATCGACTATATTTAAAATTCCAGGATGAGAACAACCAAGTAGAACCAAAAGGCCTTTTTTTGTATCCACAGCTAAAACTATTTCATCATCAAAAGGATCTATTATGTATTCTTCTCCTTGCTTAATTTTCATGTTAGGATTGCTTATTTCAAAATCATATTTTTTTTCAAAATTAGTAAAGACATATACATTATCACTAAGCTTTACCATATCATTATTCACATAGTTAATATCTATTTTCTTATCTCTTATAAAAGATTCGTCAAAGTCAATGCCTATATATCTATATTCTGAATCACTAGATGTAAAATCTAGTTTTTGATTTCCATCTGAATAATGGTATTTATCGCTATTTACAAAGAATTTTTCACTTATATACATTTCCGGATGGACATTAAAAGTATCTAAAAATCTTCTAACTCCTCCACAATGATCATAGTGAGCGTGACTAAGTACCAAATAATCTACTTTATTTAAATCAACATGTAAATCTTTTGTATTTTCAATAAAATCTCCTGTTTTTCCTGTATCAAATAAAATATTACACTTTGGTGTTTCTATAAAAAAAGACAATCCATGTTCATTATACAGTTCGTTTTTATCACCCAAAGAATTTTCTATTATTGTTGTAATTTTCATAACCCTCATCCCCTACTTAAATTCATTAGATTTGTGATGCCATTGCCTTAAGTACTGATGCAGATTGATTTAATTTTTCTATAACTTCTGTTATTTCTTCAATAGAAGAAACCTGTTCTTCAAAAACAATATTCGAATCATTAATTTTATCTGATATCTTCATTACTGAATCTTGAATATTTTTTAGTACATCATTTATTTGCTTAATAGATTCACTACTAGATACTGATAGCTTTCTTATTTCACTTGCAACCACACTAAAACCTTTACCTACCTCTCCTGCTCTAGCTGCTTCAATGGCTGCATTTAATCCTAATAGATTTGTCTGACTTGCGATAGTTTGAATGAATTTTAATACTTTATCTGTATTTTGTGCTTCATCATAAGTCTTTTCTATATTTTGTTGTATAGCACCATTAACTAAGGAAACATCTTGTACTCCTTTATTAATTTCATTAATGGATTTCGCTATTTGCTCTAAAGAATCAGACAAGTTCTCGGTTAAACTAAGCATCTCTTTTTGACGTTTTAAACTTTTTGCTATAACAATCGTTCCAACTACTTCTCCATTTTCTTTAACCGGAACGCCTACTGCTTTTACAGAAATACCACAAAGCTCTTTTGGTACAATTATAACTACTGTTTTTTTAGCCTTTAAGCATTCATACGCTGCACAACCAACTGGGATGGTATCCCCCGGTTTTATTCCTAGCTTAATTGTTTCACTATCAACACCTCTTAAAAAATGCTTTGTATTTGAAATAGTAAAAGCAATCTCATCCTCAAAATAATATTGAAAATATGGTATTAAATTATTAAAAGATTTTATAAGTTCATTTTCTTCTAAAGTTGTAATCATGCAGTCACCTCTTTTTAAGATTTTGTATAATTTAATATAAAGTGATTTAAATACTTCTTAAATTATAACATATTTAGTAATATCGAGGTGGTGATTTAACTATTTTATGTTCAGTAAGACCTGTCCAAATAAGAATGTAAACTTTCACTCTCTATTTTTTATTTTAAATTGTTTTTCTCTATACCACTTAAAAATTGCATTAATTCTTTTTGATTTTTTAATATAAATATATTTTTTTCATTTTTATATTTATCTAGTTTCTTTAATATCATATTTCTATTAGATTTTGGAAAATTCCAAATCCATCCGAAAAACTCTAAATCAAATGTTTCAACACAACCTTCTGTTATATCTGGTCTAGATTTATTTTTATACATAAATCTTCGCTTAATAGCTCTTAACAAACAAATATATCTTGAAAAATCAAGAAAAATAATTGTATCAGCATCAATTAAGCGAATATCCATAGTACTTGCATAATTTCCGTCAATAATCCAAGATTTCTTCTTTACTTGTTTTTTTATAATTTCTACCCACTCACTATATTCAGTTTCCACCCAATTACTTTTCCAAAATAATTTATCTAAGTGAATAACCTCTATATTAATGATATTTCCTAATTTTCTTGCTAATGTAGACTTTCCAGCTCCCCCAGAACCAATTATCATTATTTTTTTCAATATATTCACCACGCTTTTAAACTTTATATATACTTTTTCACTCCTTTATTTGTAAATAGATTTTATCATACTATTAATTAATTTTGTATAATTATGGTTAAAGACATGTAATTAATTTCAAATAAATTACAATTATGAATAATATTTAAATAAAAGTACCTAAAAAACATATATAGTACGTAGTCTATAATAGATTAATAAATAAGGGAGGCAAAATTATGAAAAGAATATTTAGTTTTATATTGGCAGTCGCATTAGTACTTCCAATGACTTTAACACCAAGTTATGCTAATTCTAAACATGATTTCATTCCACCTGGCTTAGACACAGATTAAATTACATACCCTTTTTGTTCGATTTATACTTCTTTGTTTTCATTAACATATACATTTTCCTTCAAATAATTATCCAAAATACTCTTTTCATCAGCTTTAACTTCATATATATCCATTCTACTCCCTTTGTTATATAAAAATTTTATTTCATTTTCCTCCCACTCATATTTTTCATATTTTCCCCAAGGTGTTAACTTATTTAATATTCTAATACCACCATACTCAAATCGATCTCTTCCAACACTCAGTACAATCAAACAAAATAATATAAATATAAAATATATTAACATTGATTCCCTACCCATTCTTATTTGCATCAATCGATATTTTACAAATACATCATCATAGTCACCTGATTTTTTAACTATACTTTCCATTCTTTGATCACTAATCATTTCATAAAAACCTATTGAATGCTCATCTCGAAAAGATTTAGTACTGCAAAAGCCATCCATATAAACATAGGTATTAAAGCTAAATACTAAAATGAAAAACACCATTTTTACAATAGTGGACTTCTTATATTTTGCTTTTATAATAACTTTATTTCTTTCTCTATATTGAACTATGACAATATATACAGCATATAAAATATATAATATACCTATTACAAAGAAAAATACATTTTCTTTGTCCATAAAATCGCCCCCTACTATATAACTATATTCCTTACCTAAATTCAATATCCATACATTTAGACTCTATCTCCTACTCTTTTATTTATTCTTAATATCAAATCCTTAGGATATCCTAAATAATCCAATATTTTAATAGCATTTCTAGTATTTGAAACTCCAGATCTTATCTTATAATCAAATTTCAAACCATCTTTCGTAACATCTTCTTTAAAGTAGTATGGCTCATAATTTACTAGCATATTTGTTAGTTCTAGATCATGCGTTGATGCTATGATTATAGAATTTTTAGTGTCTAGATAATTTAATATTTCAATTGCAGCTCCGACTCTTTCAATTGGATTAGTCCCACTAAATATCTCATCTATAATAGCAAGACAACTATATTTTCCTGTGCATTCATGTACTATCCTTTTGATAGCTTCAGCTTCACAAAGATAGTAACTTTTCCCATTAATTAAGCTATCATTTAAACTTATAGACGATATTACTTTATAAAAGCTAGTCTCATACTTATCTGCTAAGCAAGTATATATCGTTTGTGCAAATATAGAGTTTACTCCAATAGTTCTCATAAATGTAGATTTACCACTCATATTTGAACCAGTTATTATAATACTAGTATTCTTCACATCAAATGAATTTTTAATAGGTCTATGGAGTAAAGGGTGATATACCTGTGACATATTTAAAACTTTATTTTCATTTTTAAATACAGGTTCACTAAATAGATTTACATTCTCTCTATATTCACCTATAGAAACAAAACTATCTATCTCACCTATAATCATGTATAGTCTAACAATGTCATTTTTAAATTTCTTAATGTCATCAGCTAATTTAAAATAATTTCTTTCTTTAATTAAAAATAGTATATTTATATAGTCTGCTACTATATCTATTCCTTCTATTTTGAATACTATCGATGTCTTCCTAGATATAATCCTACATATACTATACAATTTCTTTAATTCATCGGAGTATCCTTGAAGCTCTGTATCTAATATATTGCCAAGTTTATAACTAAAACTTATAGTATGACCTAAATACTGTATAACCTCTATTTGTTCCATTATCAAATAACTTATATTATAGTGAGTATATATATTTATAAACCCTATAATAATTAACGAATATATATATAATTTGATTTTTATAAAACAAATTATAATCATATTTATAAATAATAGAACAGGTAGTATATGTACCAACCATTTGAGTTTAGGATTTGGATTTATATTTTTACACAATATACTTGTTGTATCCTTACTCGTCCTACCTATACTATTAAGTATCTTTATTACCTCTTCTTTTTTATGACTATTGTTTTGAAAATAATTTATGTATTTTCCTCTTTGAATTAAATATGCTTTATCAAATAATGGATTCTTTAATATATTATATAAAACCTGTTCGCCAGGAGTTGTAATTGTATAATCTATATTACAAAATACATCATCCATATTTAAATCATTCCATGTATTATCATTAATTCTTGTTTTATCACTTCCAAAATTATTATCAAAAGTTTTCAAATTATTAAAATTTCTTTTTCTCTTAAAATCATATGGATTTATATTTTTTCTAGAAAATTTTTCTTTTATCTTCAATATAAAATAATTTATAACATTCATAAAAAAACTCCTTATTATATATATTTCCTTTAATTTTTTAAGTGTTTTCAAAATCTAAATACACTAATATTATACACAAAACCCATTCCTTTTCCTATTTTTTACATGTATTTTTATTGAATACAAAAAACTTCAATGCATAGCATCGAAGCCCTTAATTAAAAATCTAATAACTTAATTTTTCATTTATACTTTAGTGTACATATTGTATACGATTCACTCTTTTATTTGGATATTATCTCTACTCCATCTTCAGTTACAAGAAGTGTATGTTCCCATTGTGCTGAAAGTGCTCCATCAGCAGTAAATGCTGTCCATCCATTCTTTTTATCTACAAATATTCTATGACTTCCACCATTTATCATAGGTTCAATAGTAAATACCATACCTGGTACTAAAAGCATACCTGATCCTCTTTTTCCAAAATGATAAACAAAAGGTTCTTCATGAATAGCAATTCCAACTCCATGCCCTCCAAACTCCCTAACTACAGAATATCCATTACTTTCTGCATGTTCTTGAATAACTGCACCTATATCTCCTAAACAGGTTTTCCACGGTTTAATCTCATCTATTCCTTTATATAAGCACTCTTTAGTTACATCAACAATTCTTCTAGCTTCAGCACTCACCTTACCAATTTCAAACATTCTTGATGCATCTGAATAGTATCCATTAAGCATAGTGGTTGCATCAACATTTATGATATCTCCCTCTTTAAGAATTGTATTTTTGCTGGGTATGCCATGGCACACTTCATTGTTAACCGATGTACAAATACTCTTTGGAAAACCATTATAATTAAGATCCGCTGGTCTTCCTCCACGAGATACTGTGTACTCATGCGCTATTGTATTTATTTCTTCTGTGCTCATTCCCGCTCTAATATTCTTATTAATAGCATCTAAAAGACCATTGTTAATTTTAGCACTTTCTCTTATCCCTTCAATTTGTTCATTGTTTTTAATTATATGTTTTGTTGGAACTCTATATCCTTCTTGTCTTAATTTTTTTAATTTCTCATCAAAATCCACATGGCACTTTTTATATTTTAGTCCACTACCACACCAACATTTATCATTTCTATTTAAACTCATATGCCCTCTCCTTATTTATATATTTAACCATATGTTAAATATATTACTTAATTATATTTTCATTTTAAATAAAAGTAATATCCACTAGGTATATTTTACCACAACGTACAGTTATTATTTGCTTTTATGTATAACTTAGTTGCAAATCTAGTTAACTTATCAATGTTATTCACAAGTCGAAAGTCATATAGTTTCCTTGGATGTAAAAAAAATCGAAGTAAAATTCGAGAACTTCACTTCGATTTTTTAGTTAAAACTTATTTATTTTTTAATGCTTTTTAATTTAATCTATACACTACTGATCCTACTAAATTAAAGTGTTTAACTAATATATAATAATTATTCGTTTATATAAGTACCTACTATTTCTCCATAATATAATACATGATAGTCCTCATTTGAATATTTTTTCTCTTTTATTTCACTATCAATTATACATTTAGGATCCATTTCTTGTTTATAAACTATTTTACACTCAATATGAAGATCACATTCTTCTATTATAGGTGAATTTATATTTTTGCTATCTACTGCATTTATATTAGATTCTTTAAATTTATCTATATCTCTACCTGATTTAGTTCCACATATACTTAATGCTTCTTTTAACTGTCCTTTTAGTGGAAAGCTTACAGAAAAATCTTTAGCATTTTCTATTAATTTATATGTATGTCTTGAGTATCTTACCATTGCAGTAAAAACAGGCTTATTCCACATAAAACCTAAATTTCCCCAAGCTATTGTCATTGTATTTACATTTCCATCATTATCTTTAACATTTAAAAAAGCTCCCTTTTGAAGCTGATCCAAAAGTTCTTTAGATAATTCATTATATTTTATTTCCTTCACAAAATCACTCCTTAAAATTTATATTTATATTCTATACATAATTTAATATATATTAAATTTACCACTTAGTCACAGAGCTATCAAGCTAAGAAACATATTTTCTTTAAATAGTTTTTTACAATCAAAAATCCTAGTCACGAGTAACTCTTGTCGTTGGGTAGGCTAATTGAATATTCTCTTCATCTCTAAATATTCTAAGAATATCTTCCCATATATCATTCACAGTATTACGCATTTGACGTGGTGGACACAAGTATCTCATAGTTAACTGTATTCCACTTTCTTTAACATCTGTATATACAATTGGAGTTAAGTTATTATAATGAATCATATAATCTTTTTTTGCTTCATCTACGCTTCTAGAGGCTTCATCAGATAAGTGTAAAGAATGTTTATTGCTTACATCCGTCAAAATTGTTTTAGCCTTTTCCCAATCACTTTCAAAAGTAATAAGTACCTTTATTTCACTCCAAATATATTTAAACCCTTTATTATAGTTAATTAAGGAATGTGAAAAAATGTAATGGTTTGGAATAATAGCAATACGCCCTGTACTCTGCTCGCCATTCTCAAAAGATGACACCTCCATTAAACTAAACTGAAACATCCTTATATCAATAACATCCCCTTTTTGATTATTTATACTTATACGATCACTTACTTTAAATGGTTTTTTTATAATGATAAATACCCATGCTGCAATATTTGAAAATAGATTTTTTAAAGCAATAGCAATACCAGCTGATACAAGCCCTAAGTAGGTTGTTAAACTAGTTGCAGAATTCGACCAAAGAAATATACAAACAATAACAAAAATAGAACTAAAAAAATAATAAACTCTTTTTCTAACTAAATAATATTTATTATTATCATCAATATTAGTATAAATAATATGATTAATAATTTTAATACTTAACATAATAGCTATAAAGGCTATAAAAGTCCAGAAAACCTTTATCACCAAATCATTTCCATTTATATATGTAAAAATTGAATTCATCAGTGTAACTCCTCCCAATATAGATTATCATTTATATACATACTATATCGGTTTTAAGCAAATGATTCTATATTTTTTATATATTTTCCAATCCTGTACCGTTTACCCAAGTGTTTAATATATTGATGCATGTTAAAATGTTATATGCTGTAAACCCCTATATTATAATCACCTCCTAAATCATTAACTATACTTTCTATCTCTAAATCCACCTACTTAACATATTATGTGTATTCTTTATAACTAAATATAAGAACGCCACTCCTAAAATAATGCACATTAAAATGTTAGCTACTTTTGGTTAACGTTTTACTAAAACGTTGACGAAGTAGCGTTATTTTAATGTGTGTTATTTTAAGATTAAGAATAAATAATTCATCAATTTTTCCATACCAATATTATATATCAAAATATGTATTTTTCATTATAAAATGTAAAACATTCCATAAAATAATAAAAAAAGACTCCGATGTACAAAACATCAAAGCCCCTACGCATTCCATTATCTTTACATACATCCGTTTTCATCAACCACTAATTTATTAAACATATGTCTAAGTGTGTCACACTCTCTTAAATCCTCAAAAACTATATCCGCCTGTTTTTTGTTATATCTATTACCCATTATCATAATTAGGTCTTTACCTACACTTTCTGCTCCAAGTACTGCTTTTTTAAAGCTTGTTTCAATTGAAAAGAAATACACTATTCCTTCATCCCTAACAGGCAATATACTTGACATTTCTGTATCTTCTACACCTGCACAGTCAATACAGATATCTACTTCTTCTCCATCATTACATCTTAATACCTCAGCTAAAACCTTAGTTGAATTTTTAGTATCTTCAACTATTATTTCATTACAAAATCCTGTATAATTGAGAATTTGCTTATCTTTTTCGTTTTTTACAATACCTATAACCTTCCCACTTTGGCCAACTGCCTTTTTACATTCATAACAGCAAAATAATCCTGATTTTTCTGCTGCTCCTAGTATTAATACGATTTCTCCCTTTTTAACCAATTTTCTGGTCTGAGCAGGTACTCCTGCAATCTCAAGAGCCGCATGTTTTTCGTATTCACATAGTTCCAAAATCCAACCCCCTTTTTCTGCTAGCTGCTGTTTAACTTATTTTTCTTTTACACTAATAAATATGATGTGCTATACATTTATATGCAAAAATTCGCGTTATGCTATTGCATAGCTCATATCACCAACGAGTCCTAACGGGCTCCGTTGCTTAAAAATAGTTGCAAATCTAGCTTTTTAATCAATATTATTCGTAGATTGTAAATTATATAATTTACTTATAAATAAAAAAATATGCTATCTAAAATTTTAGATAGCATATTTTTGCTTAATTATTTGAACATATTAGTTTTTCTTACACTTCTCCAGTCCAAATCTCCTCTTTCAATAGCTTTTATGAATATCTCAGCACTTGCTAAGTTAGTAGCTACTGGAACATAATGAACATCACACAATCTTATTAAAGCTTGTATATCCGGCTCATGAGGTTGAGCTTCTAGTGCATCTCTTAAAAATATAACTAAATCCATATCTTCTTCTGCAATTTTTGCGCCTATTTGCTGATCTCCACCTAACGGTCCAGATAAAAACCTGTTTATATTAAGTCCAGTTGCATCTTGAATCCTAAGTCCTGTAGTTCCAGTAGCATATAAATCGTGTTTTTCTAGTATATGTTTATATGCTATTGTAAAATTAACCATAGTTTCTTTTTTTCTATCATGAGCTATTAGAGCTATATTCATATATACACTCCCCTTAAAAGTTTATCTTTTTTCTTCTCATAGATACATTTAATACTATTCCAAGAGCCATCATACTTGTAACCAAAGAACTTCCACCATAACTAACAAAAGGAAGAGTAACTCCAGTAACAGGCATAAGACCTATAGCCATTCCTATATTTTGAACAATTTGATACAAAAACATAAATAATACTCCCATTGTTATTAACGTTCCATAAAAATCCTTTGAATTTTTTGCTATTTTAATTACTCTATTCAAAAACAATAAAAATAACAAAGCTAATATAATTCCACCAATTAAACCCAATTCTTCCCCTAATACAGCGAATATAAAATCAGTTTCTTGTACAGGAAGAAAATCATATTGATTCTGAGTTCCTTTAAAAAGACCTTTTCCAAATATCTTTCCAGATCCTATAGCTACCATAGATTGAATAACCTGATAATTTCCAGGATATTTAGGATCACCAGGATGCAGGAAAGCATCTATTCTAACCCTTTGGTGTGGTTTTAAGAAATTATATACTATAGGTATAGACACTATACCTGTAATCGATGTATAAGCTATTATCTTATAATTAAGACCTGCAATAAACATCATACCAAATATTATAGATATAAATACTATTGCCGTTCCTAGATCCGGCTGTTTTAAAATCAATATAAGTAATGGTGCGGCATATCCAATTATAGGCAACAAATCTTTAAATGTGTTCAATTTATCTTTTTTATTTTCCATAAACTTAGCAAAGCTTATTATAAATCCCAACTTAACAATTTCTGAGGTTTGAATATTTATTGGTCCTAATTTAATCCATGAAGTAGCACCTGCATGAGATACTCCTAGCCCTGGAATATAAACCGCCAACAACAAAAATATATTTAATCCGTATATATACTTATGGTACATTCCTATCTTATTATAGTCAAACAAAAGCATAATAAATATTATTATAGAACCTATCACAAATGATATAGCCTGAACTTGAAGTTGTTTAAAACTTCCCGAATCGTTAACGTGTGTTGCACTACTTATAACAACCATTCCTATTGAAAATATAGCTATTATAATAGTAACCAATATCCAATCAATATCCTTAAACATTTTTAACTCTATCTTCAACGTCATCACCTACTTAAAAAAATTCGTCTAGTCGCTACTCGCTGACTCATAAAAATATTATTGGGAAATCCTATACGGATTCCCCAATAATGTTTTTATCTTATTCCTTCTCTTACTTTTTTTATAGGTATGTTTGCAATAAGCGCAGACACAGGAGCATCATCATCTGAATTTCTAGACTTTGCAACTCTAACTTCTAAGCCACTTTCATCAATTTCTATATATTCAGATATAACATTTATAATGTCTCCTTTTATCATCTCTAGAAATTTGGAAGAACAATCTACTCTATCATGAACCAACACTAATTTAAGCCTTTCTTTGGCTACATTCTTGCTGGTTTTAGATTCATTTCCAAATATCTTAAATAAATCTAACAAAGCTTCGCCCCCTATCTAGCTATACCAAATATTTTTTTCAATTTATCCATAAAAGAACCTTGTGTCTCCATATTTAAAAATGGAACTTGATCTCCCATTATTCTTTGACAAACATTTCTGTACGCTTGTCCAGCTAATGACTTAGAATCAGTAACAGCAGGTTCCCCCTTATTAGTAGATATTATAACACTTTCATCATCAGGAATAACTCCTAACAAATCTATAGCTAATATATCTATTATATCTTCCATATTCATCATATCTCCACGCTTAACCATCTCAAGTCTAATCCTGTTGATTATTAATTCTGGATCATGTATTTCATTAGCCTCTAACAATCCTATTATTCTATCTGCATCTCTAACAGCAGAAACTTCAGGAGTTGTAACTACCACTGCTCTATTTGCTCCAGCTATTGCATTTTTAAATCCTTGCTCAATCCCAGCAGGACAATCAATTAATGCATAATCAAATGACTCTCTTAATGAATCACACAGCTTTTTCATCTGGTCTGGAGTTATAGCATTTTTGTCCCTAGTTTGAGCAGCAGGTAAAAGATATAAATTCTCAAATCTCTTATCCTTTATAAGTGCTTGTTTTAATCTACAAGTACCTTCAACTACATCTACAATATCATAAACTATTCTATTTTCAAGACCCATTACAACGTCTAAATTTCTAAGACCAATATCAGCATCAACAACTACAGTTTTTTTACCAGAAAGGCTCAGAGCTGTTCCTAAGTTAGCAGTAGTCGTAGTCTTTCCAACTCCACCTTTACCTGATGTGATTACAATAACTTCACTCACAATACTACCCCCATTCGTGCATATTAACTATCTTTTATTTAAATATGGATCTATTACTATACAATTATCCTTTATAAATGCTATTTCAGGATAATTAGGCTTTTGGAACTCCTCATCAGGCGCTATAGATATTAAGTTTTCAATCCTAAGCTGCATAGGATTTAAATCATATGCAACAACAAAGGCATCTTTATTTCCATTAGCTCCTGCATGAACAACACCTCTTAAGCATCCCATTATAATGACATTACCATAAGCTACTATTTGAGCCCCTGGATTTACATCTCCTATAATAACTACATTTCCTTTAAACTCAATTTTCATTCCAGATCTTAAAGTAGCTTTAACAAATTTAGTTTGACCTTCATATATTCCATCAAATACTGATTGTTCTTCCACAAACTCTATTTGAAATTTACTACTTATAATTTCTTTAAGCTCTATCTGTTGAATATCTGTAATTGTATCACTATTAATAGAAGTTATTTTTGCCCCTATAAAAAATCTTCCAGCGCATTCAATCTTCTGTAGTATTTCTTGTTTGACCTGCTCAAAGTCATCACAATTTTTTATATTTATGACTAATCCCTTTTTACTTCCTTTGAATTCTACATTATCTTTTCTTAAATTTCTTTTATTCCCTTTAAATTCTATTACATCTCCTAAAGCCATATGATTTCCTCCAAAAGATTATATATTTTTATTATTCTTCAAAAACTATATAAATCCTTCTTTTTATCTTTTTAATTCTTCCTTCATATTTAATTCTTCTTTAACCTCATAATCATCTTCATTTTTTGTAAGCCCAAAATACTCAACCATTATATCCCTAGCTATGGGAGATGCATAACCTCCATGTCCTCCCTGAAATATAAGTGATACAACGGCTATTTCTGGATCATCATAAGGTGCAAATGACACAAACCAAGCAAAGTTATCATAAGTATCCTTAAATCTGTTTATTTCATCATAATTAAGACGAGGATTTAGCTTATATAAAGCTTTTCTTATATAATAATCCTTACTGTACTTGCTATTATCTGCTTTTTCATATTTATCAGCAAGAGCTAAAGCCTCCGAAGTACTAACTCCAAAACTTGACATATGAGAAACTAAATATTCAACTTCATCAGCAGTTGGAATTCTACCACTTTTTTGTGCAGTACCAGTTTTTGCTCCAACCTTAATTGGAAATTTTCCAAAAACTTTCTTTGCTGTTCCCTGCTCAGTAACTCTTAGCATACCTTTTTTAATTTCTTCTAAGTTCAAATCATCGTTTAAAGGTATTTTTTCTCTTTCAACATTACTCTTGTCTATATTCATTTTATCATATGACTCTGTTTTATCAACTACAGTAACTTTATTTTTATATCCTCCATTAACAAGTCCGGATATATAATTTGCCATTTGAAGTGGTGTATATGCATTTGAACCTTGACCTATAGATATATTGAATGTATCCCCTTTAGTCCACTTAGATTGATTAAAATAACTATACTTAATCAAATCGGTAACTTCACCTATTTTATCTTCTTTTATTTTAAGCTTTTCTAATCTCTTTAACAAAGTATTTCTACTTGGATTTTTATCCATCCAGCTAACTATTTCATCTATTCTTTTTTCATACTCTTCTTTATTTGAACCATTTATATCTTCAAAATAAGTTTTGAGTTTTCTATCAAGAGCATATTTAAGAGATTTTTTAGTTCTATCAAACTTAGATTCTGGATTTGGAACTTTACCAGGAATTTCTTCTATTTCAATTCCAGTTCTTTCATCAAGTCCAAATAATCTTGCATATCTAAGTATCTCATCTACGTTCATTTTTACAGGAAGGGGTTTTTCTTTTGAATAATCATATCCTACACTTACACTGTACATATAATAGTTACAAGACTGTTCTATTGCTTTGTACAGATTAGTCGCTCCATGACTTCCCCTGCTTTCATTCCATATCCAACATCCAAATGATTTATTTCCAAGCATTATATGACCTTTATCATATATTTCATAATTTGGATCTAGCCCATTATCTATAGCAGCAAGTCCAGTTATCATCTTAAATATAGAACCAGGCTGAACAAAAGTCATTGTAGCTATATTATAAAGAGGCTTTGCTTCAAGTGGATTATTTTTATTTTCAGGTAAAAGCTTATTCATATCCTCAGTGGTTATACCTGTTGCAAATAAATTAGGATCATAGTCTGGATAGCTAGCCATAGCTAAAATTTCTCCTGTTTTAACATCAAGTGCAACAACAGCACCTGAAGTAGCATTGTTATATATTTTTTTACCATCGTTTAATCTATAATCTCCCCAAGGACTTTCATAATTTCCTCCAACCTGTATGGTTTTTAATGCTTTTTCAAGAGAATCTTCTGCTACTTTTTGTAAATCCTTGTCTATTGTTAAATAAACAGTATCTCCAGCTTTAGGAGACTGTATATTAATCTTTTCTATGAGTCTTCCAGCTGAATCAACTATAACTTTTTTATATCCTTTTTCTCCATGAAGCTTATCTTCGAATGTTTTCTCAATACCTGTTTTTCCTATCATGTCACTTATACTATATCCTTTATCAGTAGTATAAGTATCTATTTCTTTTTGTTGAGATATTTTACCTATTTGTCCAAGTATATGAGATGCTAAATTTTCATTTGGATAATATCTAATAGGCTCAGTTTCTATACTAACTCCAGGAATTTCTATTGCAAGTTCTTCTATTTCTGCAACCGTCTCTTTTTTAACATCAATAGCAAGCTTTATAGGCTGATACTGTAAGTATCCTTGTGACTTAAGTAAATCTCTGAATAAAAGTATTTTTCTAGCTTTATCATCATTTAAACTTTCATCAATATTAAAATACTCTTTTAATCTATTAAATGCTTCCTCTGCGCTTATAATTTCCTCTTTTTTTGTATATTTATATAACCATTGACTTTTTTTTATATTTTCTGCGAATTCCCACTCAGAAACATATATAGGAGGATAGTATCCTTTTTCATTCAGCAGTTTCTGTAAGTCATATCCAGTAGCCTTATCATCTACGGTAATAACGCCTTCATCTACTAATCTATCTACTATATGATAAAAACTTTTTTTAGCATTATAATTTAAAGGAATGTCATTTTTAGTTTTCCACTCCTCAATATTTTTATCATAAGTATACACAAACTTTCCATTTTCCTTTATTATAGGGAATTCATCTATGTACTTTTCTCCGTTTTTCTCTAATACATTTATAACCTTTTGGCCAACTTCATTTGCATCAGCTTGTTCTATTTCATTTTTAAGGAGTTGAACAGTAAAAGACGCTCTATTTCCCGCAAGCAATCTTCCATACCTATCCCTTATTTCTCCTCTAGGACTTTCTACTAGTATTTTTTTATATACCTTATTTTGAGCCTGCTCAAAATAGTGATCACCCTTTATAATAGTCATATATCCTAGTTTTAATATAATAATAGAAAATATGACAACAAAAGAAACTCTTAAAACATCATATCTATCCTTAATTTTTTTATTTATCATATAATCACCACTAAATATTGTCTAATTTTTTTACAAAATCTATTAAAACTTTGTATATAACCAAAGCAAATACTGTATTTAAAACAGGTATAAAAACAGATCCTTTGATCAAAGAAAATAGTATTCTTTCACTTGCAAATGAGCTTTTTAATAAAAGGAAGTTTATAAAAGATTCAAATAAAGAAGAGAAAAGTGTTAATATTAATATAGTTGTAACATTCTCTTTGAATATTTTATCCTGTAATATTCCATATAAATATCCTATAACGAAAAATACAAGAGCATTTACACCTATGAATCTTCCAATTAATATATCCTTTAAAATGCCAAGTATTAACCCTATTAAAGCCCCTTCATTTCTTTTTACAAATAAAGAAATAATACTTATATATACAATAGATATATTTAAACTTATATTAAATATATCTATATAATTCACAATACTATTTTCTATAATTATTATGAATATTCCTATTAAAATTAATATTATATTTTTCATAATTACTACCTCTTTATTCTACTATTCTAGGTCTTGTTATTAATACTTTATCTATATGCTTAAAATCTATATAAGGCTTTACCTTTACATACTTTAATAAATTATTTTTATCTTCTATCACCTTTTCAACCTCTCCTAAAGGTATACCTTTAGGATATATTCCAATTCCAGAAGTTATAAGTATATCTCCTGGAACAACCTTGTATTTAATATCAAATAAGTATCCTTTAAGGTATCCTGTAAAGTTTTCACTAGAATCCATCGATATATTTTGACTTATAACCCCCGTATATTCTCCTTTTCTTAAAATCTCAAAGCTAACAGCAGATTTGTTATTCAAAAGTGAAATTGCTTTACAATAATTATCCGATACCTCATATACTTTTCCAACAAGACCTGATCCCGATACCACTATACTATCTTCAACAACACCATCTTTTTTACCAGCAGATATTGTGAATGAATCATACCAATTCCCATCATTTTTACTTATAACAGATGCACTAATATAATTTTGATCATAAAATTCGGGTATGTAGTTCAACGATTTTTTAAGATTTTGAAGTTCACTTAATTCGTCTTTACTTAAGTCTATTTCTATTACCTTCTTTTTTAAATCCTCATTTTCTTTTGAAAGCTGTTCTATCTCTTTTAGATTTTTTTTATAATTAATTATACCTAAAACATTTTCACTTGTTACACTAAAAACCTTGTTTAATCCTCTTTGTGCAGGAGTAATAACATCTAGTATAGCACTTGGAATATAGTTATTGTATCTTCCCTCTATTGATATTCCTATAATTACAAGTAGAGTGATAGTAATTAAACTAATCACTATCACTTCTTTATTTAGCTTGTTTTTATTTTTCTTTTTGCTTCTCACACGATCACCATCTTTTATCCTTTTCTTCCATACATAAGAATTTTATCAAAGATTTCTTTATCCTCAACAGATTTACCTGTTCCTTTTGCAACACAATCAAGAGGATTTTCTGCTATATGAACAGGCATTCCAGTCTCTTCTCTAACTAGTTTATCAAGCCCCTTTAAAAGAGCCCCTCCACCTGTAAGCATTATACCATTTTCCATAATATCAGATGCAAGTTCTGGTGGTGTTTTTTCAAGTGTTGCCTTTATTCCCTCTAATATACTAGTTATAGGCTCTTTTAATGCTTCTCTTACCTCACTAGATGTTATATTCATAGTTTTTGGAAGACCAGATACCAAATCTCTACCTCTTATATCCATGCTTTCTTCTTCTTCTTTAAAAGCAGACCCAATCTTCATTTTCACGTCTTCTGCAGTTCTCTCTCCAATCATAAGGTTATACTCTTTTTTTACATAGTTAACTATTGATTCATCAAATTCATCTCCACCAATTCTAATTGACTTGGCTGTAACTATACCACCTAATGATATAACAGCTATCTCACTAGTACCTCCTCCTATATCAACTACCATATTTCCATCTGGTTCTTCTACTTTAAGACCAGCTCCAATAGCAGCAGCCATAGGCTCTTCTATTAAATAAGCATCTTTAGCACCAGCTTGACGAGCAGCTTCTTCTATTGCTCTTTTTTCTACTTCCGTAACTCCATAAGGAACACATACTGCAATTCTAGGACTGCTAAACAGTGATTTTTTAGGATACGCCTTTTTTATAAAGTATCTAAGCATACTTTGAGTAATATCAAAATCAGCGATTACTCCATCTTTCATAGGTCTTATAGCTATTATATTTCCAGGAGTTCTTCCTATCATTTTCTTAGCATCTTCTCCAACAGCTAAAACTTCTTTGTTATCATCTCTTATAGCAACAACAGATGGTTCCCTTACTACAATTCCATTTCCTCTTACATAAACTAATGTATTTGCTGTTCCTAAATCTATCCCCATATCGTTTGATCTCGTATTAAAAAAATTCATTTTTTGTTTAGTCTTTTTTGTAGTTTTATCTTTTTTCATTTTAACTTCTCCTCTCTAGATTAAAGCTTTTTCTTTAAAGCTAAAATACACTCCATCTCCAACTATTATATGATCTATTATATCTATACCTAATATTTTTCCTCCCTCAATGAGCCTGTTAGTTATGTTTTTATCTTCTCTACTCGGCTCAGGGTTACCTGAAGGGTGATTATGTATAAGAATAATTTTATTCGTACTCCTTTTTATAGCTTCAATAAAGACTTCTCTTGGATGTACTAATGATGAATTCAAAGTTCCTACTGAAATTTCGACATCACATATAATCTCATTCTTTGTGTTTAATAAAATGACTTTAAACACTTCCTTTTTTAGGTATCTAATATCTTCCATATACATATTTACTATATCGTCTGGACTTGTTATTTTTGGTTTTTTGTCTGGAATAAATCTAGCAATCCTCTTTCCTAGTTCTATTGCCGCCATTATTTGACAAGCTTTTGCCGTTCCTACTCCTTTTATTTCTTTTAACTCTTCTATATTAGTATCAGCTAATTTTCTTATTCCTGAAGACTTGTCCATATTTATTATGCAGTTTGCAAGTTCTATAGACGACATATTTTTATTTCCTGTTCTAATTAAAATAGCTAAAAGTTCTGTGTCTGATAAGCTATTTACTCCATTTAATATTATTTTTTCTCTGGGTCTTTGATTTTTAGCCATATCTTTTATTGATATTTTATTTATATGACCCATATACCTTCCTCCTAATTTATATAATATTTACATCAAAATGTCTATATAAAATTTGTCCCAACTTTGAAACCGGAAGTCCTACTACATTGAAATAATCTCCATTTATTTGTTCTACTAGTAAAGATCCATATCCTTGTATAGCGTACGAACCTGCTTTATCCATAGGTTCTGTTGTTTTTATGTACCTTTTAATTTCATCCTCACTAAATTCTCTCATTTTTACTTTCGTTACTTCATAGTCGATAATTTTTTTATTGTCTGAAAGCCTCAATACAGAAATACCTGTAATAACTTTATGGCATTTACCTGATAGCTGATTTAATGTATTAAAAGCATCTTGTTCATCCTTTGGCTTTCCTAATATTTTTTCATCAAGAACAACTATTGTATCAGCTCCAATTACGATGCTGTTCTTACCTGTTTTATTTGCAACATCAATTGCCTTTTGAAATGATAAACTCATAGCTATAGATTCTGGTGTATACTTATCATTTACGAACTCTTCTATATAACTTTTCATAATTTTAAAATCTAAATTCAAATTAGAAAGTAATTCTTTTCTCCTTGGCGAAGCTGATGCTAATACAATATTCATATACTCACCTCTACATAATTACATTGTCCTTAAATAGTTTACCATTTAGGTCAAAAAAAAACAATAAGGTGTGGTAAATACCACACCTTATATTTTTACCTTTTTATTTCATTTTTATAGCACCTTTAGGACATTTTTTAGCACACTCGCCACATCCTATACACTTTTCTTCTATAACAACATGTTTTTTCTTAAGCTCTCCTTCGATTGCTTCAACAGGACACTTCTTCTTACATATAGTACATCCAACACATTTTTCTTCTTCTATAGAAGCTTTCTTTCTCTTGCTTAGTTCTCCTGATATAGCTTTAGTTGGACATTTTTCTGTACAAATCATACATTGTGTACACTTTGTATAATCTATTTTAGCTAACTTGCCTTCCATAGTTATAGCTCCGAATGGACAAGCTTTCGCACACATTCCACATCCTATACATCCAACTGAACACTTAGATTTAACATCTTTTCCGAATTCTTCACTATTACACTCAACAACTACTTCTTGAGAATAAGGAACCCAATCTATTACAGATTTTGGACAAACCTCTAAGCACTTACCACAAGATACACATTTATCTTTATCTATACTAGCTATTCCATCTTTTATTGTAATAGCCCCAAATTGACATACATTAACACAAGTCCCAAGACCTAAACATCCATATTGACACGATTTAGACCCACCAGATACTAAGGCTGCTGCTCTACAGTCATTTATTCCATAGTATTCACTTTTTTCTTTAGCGTTATTACATGTACCTTTACATATAACCTTTGCTACTGTTTTTTCTCCATCTTGCGAAACTTGGCCCATTATTTCTGCTACTTTAGCTGCAGTATCTGATCCTCCTACAGGACATCCATTTACCGGTGCTTCTCCAGCTACTATTGCATTTGCTAATCCTCCACAACCAGGATAACCACATCCTCCGCAGTTAGCCCCTGGTAAAGCTTCATTTATAGCTTCTACTCTTGGGTCAACTTCTACAGCAAACTTTTTAGAAGCATACGCAAGACCAGAACCGAATAAAAGTCCCATAGCACCTAGACTTACTACTGAATTTAATATTAAAGACATACTTTTTCACCCCCTACCTAAACTAATCCTGTAAATCCTAAGAATGCTATTGCCATAAGACTTGCTGTAATTAAAGCAATAGGGAATCCTTTAAAACTTTCTGGTACATCGGCAAGCTCTAGTCTTTCTCTAATTCCTGCAAATAAAACTATTGCAAGTGTAAATCCAATAGCAGCTCCCATACCATTTACAATTGTTTCAATTAAATTATAATTACTGTCTATATTTATTATAGCAACCCCTAAAACTGCACAGTTTGTAGTTATAAGTGGTAAGAAAACTCCTAGTGCTTGATAAAGCGTAGGACTCATCTTTTGAATTACCATCTCAACAAACTGAACAAGAGATGCTATTACAAGTATAAACGCGATTGTTTGTAAAAACTGTATTCCAAGTGGCTCAAGCACATAATATTGAACAAAATAAGTTATTATAGATGCTAAAGTCATAACGAAAGTAACAGCCATACCCATACCTACTGCAGTTTCAACTTTTTTAGAAACTCCAAGGAATGGACATATACCTAAGAATCTAGATAATACAAAGTTATTTACTAATATAGAACTTACTAATATTAAAAATATTTCCATCCAATTCCCCTCCTAACTAGCTTTTTTATTAGCAATTTTATTAATCATTGCAAGAAGTAATCCTAATGCTAAAAATGCACCTGGAGGTAATATCATTATAAGTGCCGGCTTATATGCACTACCTAATACTAAATGACCAAATATAGTTCCGTTTCCAAACAATTCTCTAACAAGACCAAGCATTGTTAAAGAAACAGTGAATCCAAGTCCCATTCCAATTCCATCTACTATAGACGCTACTGGTCCATTTTTAGATGCGAAACTCTCTGCTCTTGCTAATATTAAGCAGTTAACAACTATAAGAGGAATAAATAATCCAAGTTTTTTGTCAAGCGCAGGAACATAAGCTTTTAAAACCATTCCTACAAGAGTAACGAATGTAGCTATTACTACTACGAATGCAGGTATTCTTATCTTAGAAGGTATAAGCTTTCTAAGAAGTGATATAGCTAAGTTTGCACATATAAGAACTGCAGTAGTTGCAAGTCCCATACCCAATCCATTTTCAGCTGAAGTCGTAACTCCAAGAGTTGGACACATACCTAAAACTTGCACAAATGTTGGGTTTTCATTTATAATACCATTTTTGAATAATTTACCTAATTTCATAGTTTCACCTCCAACCTATTTTAAAGCTTCATTGTATATTCTTATAGCTTCATTAACACCAGCAGTTACTGCTTTTGAAGTTATAGTAGCTCCAGATATTGCAACAATTTCATTTTCCTTAGGTCCTGGAGTTTTAATAACTTCTATATTCTTTTCTATACTTTTTCCGTTGTATTGACTCTTAAATGGTTCATCCGCAGCCTTTGCTCCAAGACCTGGAGTCTCTGCATGATTTCCTATAGAAATACCGTGAATAGTTCCATCTGTACCTATTCCTACCATAACTTCAACTTCTCCTCCATATCCTTTAGGAGCAGTTTTTATAGTATATCCTACTATATCAGATTCATCTAATCCTTGATATATTTCTTTAACTATAGCTGATTCTACTTCTTTTTCAACAGGTTCAAATTCTTTAGCTTCTGCCAAAACAGATTTACGAGCTTCAATATTAGCCTTTTCATTTTGCTCTTGAATAGCCGGCAATGTAGCTTCATTAGTGAATCCTAAAATAACAGCTGATATAGATGTTATTATTAACAATATTACTCCAAGTTTTAATATTTCTTTCATTACTTAGCCACCTCCCCAAATACTTTAGGGTTTACGTATTTATCTATAAGTGGTGCTGCTACGTTCATTAATAATATTGAGTAAGAAACTCCTTCCGGATATCCTCCCCATAGTCTTATTATAGTAGTTAAAGCTCCACATCCAATTGCATATATTATTTGACCTTTTTGAGTCATAGGTGATGAAGAATAATCTGTTGCCATAAAGAATGCACCTATCATTAATCCACCAGCGAATAAGTGATATATTGAATTAGTTACATCAAATCCACCAAATATTAATGTTAATACAAATACTGTTCCTATATAATAAGTAGGTATTACATATGTAATTACGCCTCTATATAAAAGATATACTCCACCTAATATTAAAAGTATTGCAGACGTTTCTCCAATGCATCCTCCTATGTT
Organism: Tepidibacter sp. Z1-5; assembly: GCF_037844525.1. Taxonomy (NCBI): domain Bacteria; kingdom Bacillati; phylum Bacillota; class Clostridia; order Peptostreptococcales; family Peptostreptococcaceae; genus Tepidibacter; species Tepidibacter sp. Z1-5. The sequence continues at coordinate 30,831 of NZ_JBBMMD010000011.1, forward strand.
ACCAGTTAGAAGATTGAATAAACTTGGTTTTGCCATATCTATTGCCTCTGCTCCTTTAATTAAAGCAAGAGGAGTAGCTGTAGATACAGCATCTGGTCCTGGAGTTACCCAACTTGTCATTTCAACTGGCCAAGAAGCAAGTAACATAGCACGTGCTGCAAGAGCAGGATTCATAAAGTTGTGTCCTATACCTCCAAATAATTGCTTTACTATAATAATTGCAAATACAGATCCTACAAAAGGTAACCATAAAGGAGCACTAGCAGGTATATTAAATGCTACTAATAATCCTGTAATTACTGCCGACCAGTCATTTATAGTTATTGGTTTTCCCATAAGTTTTTGACATATTGCTTCTGATGCAACCGCACCTATTAATGCAGATATAATTATACCTAATGCTCCCATTCCAAAATAATAAACAGCAGCTATAGTTGCTGGAATTAATGCTATTACAACATCCCTCATTATACTAGAAGTATCTTCTTTTGATCTTAAATGAGGAGAAGAAGATATTATAAGCTTACTATCCATTCTTTTACCTCCTTTTACTTACTTTGTTTTCTTTTTTGTGCTATTATTTCTCTCTTTGCAACTCTTATTGACTGAAGAAGAGGTCTCTTTGATGGACATATAAATGAACATGATCCACACTCTATACAGTCAAGTGCTCTACATTCTTCAGCTTTATCAAAATTGTATTTTAAAGAATGAGCGCTTATGAAAAGCGGTTGTAAAAATGCAGGACATATATCTACACATTTACCACATCTTATACAATTGCTTGAATTTGGTAAAGTAGCTTCTTCTCTATTAAGGCATAATATACCAGATCCACCTTTAGTAACAGGTACTTCAAGTGTATATTGAGTAAGTCCCATCATAGGTCCTCCCATTATAACTTTACCTGGTTCTTCTTTAAATCCACCACATTGATTTATTATTTCCTCAAATGTAGTTCCTATCTTAATAAGCAAGTTAGTAGGATTTGTTATAGCACTACCTGTTATAGTAGTTATTCTTTCTATAAGTGGCATACCTGTTTCTATAGTTTTATATACTTGAGCTGCAGTTGCAACGTTATTTACTACAACTCCAGCTTCCATAGGTAGTCCACCAGATGGAACTTCTCTATTTGTACAAGCATATATAAGTTGCTTTTCTGCTCCCTGAGGATATTTAGTTCTTAAACCCACAACTTCTATATTGCTTTCTTTTTCAGCAGCCTTTGTCATAGCTTCTATCGCATCAGGCTTATTATCTTCTATTCCTATATATCCTTTTTCAACATTTAGAACCTTCATTATAGCCTTAAGTCCATATACTACAGACTCTGGATTTTCAAGCATTAGTCTATGGTCTGCTGTAAGATATGGCTCACATTCAGCTCCATTTAATATAACTGTATCTATTTTCTTGTCTTTCGGCGGTGATAGTTTTACATGCATCGGGAATGTTGCACCACCCATACCAACTATACCAGCTTCTTTTATTATTTCTAATATTTGCGGTCCTGTTAGAGAATCTATGTCGCCTTTAGGAACAACACTTTCATGGATTTCATTTGCGAAATCGTTTTCAATAACTACACATAGACCTTTTCCTCCTGGTACTGGACATTCCTTAATCGCCTTTACCTTACCAGAAACAGAAGAATGTACAGGTGCAGAAACAAAACCTTGTGCCTCTCCTATCTTTTGACCTACTTTAACCGTATCTCCAACATTAACAATAGCCTTACACGGTGCGCCTATATGTTGTTGAAGAGGTATATACAAAGTAGCAGGATCCTTAGCTCTTTCTACTTTTATCTTTTCAGTACTTTTCTTTCTATGTGGCGGATGAACACCACCTCTAAAACTTAAGAGCTTCATTCATATTACCTCCTTACAATAAATTGTAAATCAACTTTAATTTACCAAGTATAAATATTTATATTTTATGAATATCTTTTCACCCTATAGTATACTATATTTTTTTTATAAAGTCCTATAAATCTTTTTTTTAACATACTTCTAGTGCAGTATTTTGAAGTATTTTATAAAATAAAAGCAGATGATGATCACCTGCTTTCAAATAAATCTATATATTTTAAATTTTATTTATGAATTCATTATACTTGAATAAGCTTGATAAAAAAAGCTTTTCACATGATTTTAAATTTCCATTTCCTAAGTTTTCATTTACAGATTCTATATTCACCTTGTACCATTCGCAAAATTCCGACAATTTTTTTTCAAAATGTTCTGCATCTTTCCCTTTAATTTTTTTTGAATTGTTTGTTAATGAATCTACTATTTTACTTTTATTGTTAATTATTTCTATGTAGTCATTATAATTGGATATTCCCGATTTATATTCGTTCCAAAACTTCGACTCCTGCTTCATATTTTCAATCATAAGATTTAAATTCTTACACACCACATTCATATATTCATATTTTTTTGTATATTCTAAATCTATAGAACCTACTTCTACTTTAGATATAAACGCATCTGAATAACTAGACCTAATGTTTTCTAAATACTTTCTTACATTAGATTCTTCTAAAGATACATATGTATACACTTTATAAGCACCTTCTTTTTTATGTACATAACTAGGTATGCTAGAGCTCTGAAGATTATTCACTATATTTTCTACTTCCTTGTGATCATTTACAGACCCTACTTGTATAGAATATATCTCAAATCCATCTATTTGTTTTTTAGTTTCGTCTTTTAAATCTATTTTTACAGCCTTTATTGTTTTTCTATTAGATATTTTATTAAACATATATTTAGATGTAGCCCACGATGCTATAAGTGGTATTATTAAGAAAAATATAAGCAAAGATTTTCTTTGTTTTTTATACCTTTTATTCATTAGTAATTCCTCCCTATTTACTATTCTATATATTATTTATATAATATTTCTATATAGAATATTACTAAATAAGGAGTATTGCCTATGAATAATTTTGTAAATCAGATTTATTTAAATAAACTCAATGAAATCCAAAGTAGAGTCCCTGTAAAAATAATGTCAAATGAAGATGTAAATAATTTCAGAAAAATATTAAACGAAAAATCTAAAACCATAACGCAACCATCTACTAATAATGAATTATCCGAAAGTATCAATCCATCTTCTTCTATTGATAATGCAATAAAAGAAGCTTCTTTAAAGTATAATATCGATGAAAATTTGATAAGATCAGTTATACAAGCTGAATCAAATTTTAATCCAAATGCTACTTCAAATAAAGGGGCTATGGGCCTTATGCAATTAATGCCAGGTACTGCAAAATCATTAAATGTACAAAACCCATACGATGTAAAAGAAAATGTACTAGGTGGTACAAAGTACCTAGATTCACTTTTAAATAAGTATAACAATACACCATTAGCTATAGCTTCCTATAACGCCGGTCCAGGAAATGTAGATAAATATAATGGTATACCACCATTCAAAGAAACTCAAGGCTATGTCAACAAAGTTATGAACACATATAATAAATTAAAGAATGAAACTAAAAGAAGTGGTCTATAGACCACTTTTTTATATGTAAAGAAACTATATATTTTTTTGAATTATAGATAACTTTGATTGAAAATCTACATTTGCAACTATTTTGAGCAACGAAGCCCGTAGGAATCGTTGGCTACATAAGTCAATGCGTAGCATTAGACGAATTTTTAGTTTATTACTCTTCTTGCTGTAACATATCTCTCTTGATAATATCCTTCACTTAAGCTAGATGTTATAACATTATGTCCACCAGAAGATGCATGTATGAAATTCCCATTTCCTATATACATTCCAACATGATTTATAGTAGAACTTCCAAGAGTATGAAAGAATACTAAATCTCCTAATCTTAATTGATCTTTCGAAACAGTTGTTCCTACACCACTTTGAGCTGTAGAATTATGAGGAATATCAATTCCCGCTCCAGTTTTATAAACATACCTTGTGAATCCCGAACAGTCAAAAGTATCAGGACCTTCATGTCCCCCTACATATTTACTTCCTAATTTACTACTGGCTACTTCATATAATTTAGATAATTTATCACTAGATCCTCTTGTTACATTCATATTATCTCTTTTTATATCTATTAAATTATAATATATATATCCTATTTGCTTATCATTCATTTGAACCTTGTACCAATCTTCATTTTTATCTAATATTCTAACTTCATTTCCAATATTTAAATTAGCGATAGAATCACTTACAGTTGTATTCGAACTTCTTACATTTACATTATTTCCTTTTATAACTCCTATAGCTTGTTTTTTAGTAGAGTATTGCGAACTAATCCATCCTTCTTGAGAAGAGTTTAATTTGATTTTATACCATCCTTCTTGTTCTTTAAGGATTAAGTACTTTTGACCTGAGTTTACCTTAGTTATAATATTAGAATTCAAATTATTTTCGCTTCTTACATTCAAACTATTAACATTTATTTGTGCTTCTTCATACATATTTGCTGATGGTGTCGATATATTAAAAGTGAGTGATATAATCATAGCTAATGCAGGTGCTACTATTTTTTTCATACTTGTCATGCTACTCCTCCTTAGTTATATAATGCTATCTTTATACTGTATTCGACATCATTTTAAAATTCCCTCTATTTTTTTAAATATTTTTTATTCTACTAGTAAAATTCCGATTAAATTAATGATACTATAGTCGGAATAATTTATTCTTATATTTACATTTTTTAGAGTTTTATCTAAATTAACACCTACAGCTTCAGGCGAAAATCTTCTAAGACTTGGTTTCAAACATTTTTCTTTACATCTTTCACATTCATTACAAGATCCAGGTCTTAAAAGATGCGCAAAAGTATGCCCATTATTAAAAGCAAACTTTTCTATTTCAATCATTTTTCTAAAAGCTTCCCGTCTTGCATCTTCCCATACATCTATCATATTGTCTTTTGAAGAAATTTTATATTCTTGTAAAAGTATAAGAGCCTTATCGTATTCACTCAATATTTTCCTAAACTTATCTAGACTAATGCAATTAGGTGGACAATTGAGCCTTTTCCCAAAGTCCTTGCATCCATAAGCACATTTTAAGTAAACCCTTTCCTCAACTATAATATCTTTTGCTTTTATATCGTATGCTTTTATATTGTGACTCTTTGAAAATTCTACAATATTTTCCATAGATACCTCCCTTAAAAAAACAGAAAAATGTATAATTAAAACAACTTATACTAAACATTATACATTTAATTTATAATGTTTAGTATAGTAAAAAAGAATTAGATATTATCTAATTCTTTTTTACTACTTCTTAGGAGGAATTATCTCTATCCAATAATTATCCGGATCTGCTATAAAATATATTCCCATTTCTTTATTTTCATAACATATGCATCCCATATTTTTATGGTGCTCATACGCTTTTTCAAAATCATCAGTTTCAAATGCTAAATGGAATTCATTTTCTCCTAAATTATATTTTTCTTTTCTATCTTTAAGCCAAGTAAGTTCAAGCTTATGATTATTTTCTCCATCACCTAAAAATACTAGTATAAAACTTTCATCACTAGCTACTTTTCTCCTAGTCTCTACAAGACCTAGCGCTTCTTCATAAAATTTTATACTTTTTTTAAGATCTAATACATTAAAGTTATTGTGATTAAATGTAAACTTCATTTTAATCCCCCTCTGTTTATTAATTTATCCGAAAGCTAAAAGTTCTATATCCATCCTCTTAAGACTAGAGATGATATCTTAACGGCTTCTGGATTAAGTTTTACTTTATCAATATAATAATATCATAAATAAAATTCTAATTTATGTCAAATTTAGGTTAAAAAAGAGCTATCTCGATGTAGAAAATATTTTCTATTTTGAGATAGCTACCTAGATTTCGTACAAACGAAATCTGGGTTATTTTTTTAGGGTCTGTGGGTTATTAAAAACTCTATTATAAATTAAAACTTCATCCCCTATTTTTACCATAGAATAAAAGACAAAAAAATAATACCATATTCTTATAAAAGAATTACCATTCGACAAGTACTCTAAAATAAGAAAGGTGGTATTATTTATGAAAAGAATAACATTTACACAGGGTAATTGTAAAGAGGAAACTACTTCCGCTTGGTTGATTGCTGTAATGAAATTTGGCTTGGAAATTAACTTTTTCAAGCCTTTCAATAACTTTGAATTAAAAATGNATAGGCTGTGAATTTATGAAAGATATAAATGAAAAGCTCGGAACTGAAAAACTATCAGCAAATTTATTTAACATGGATAGTTTCCCTGACCAATCTCAAATTAATATTCTTTTAAGGCGAATGAATGCTGAAA